>NZ_RZOS01000533.1:0-3469 GCF_004022605.1 Mesorhizobium sp. M4B.F.Ca.ET.089.01.1.1 | reverse complement strand
GCCGATGGCGATGATCGGCAGGTCGGCCGAGGTCAGCACGTTGCGGTTCTTGAACAGGTCGAAGGCGAAGGCGCCGACCATGGTCGGGATGGCGAGAAAGAAGGAGAATTCCGCCGCCGCGCGCTTGTCGACGCCGAGCAGCAGCGCGCCGACGATGGTCGAGCCGGAGCGCGAGGTGCCGGGGATCAGCGACAGGCACTGGAACAGGCCGATCTGCAGATAGAGCCGCGTCGGGAAGCGCTCGACGTCGCGATAGACGGGCTTGAGGTTCATCCGATCGACCAGAAGCAGGACGACGCCGCCGATGATCAGCATGATGCAGATCAGCCGCGGCGATTCGAACAGGATGGTCTTGATGAAGTCATGCGCCAGCGCGCCGATGATGGCCGCCGGCAGGAAGGCGATGAGGATGCCGATGACGAAATGCCTGGTCAGCCGGTCGTGCGGCAGTTCGAGCAGCATCTGCCACAGGCGTTTGAAATAGACGCTGAGGATGGCGAGGATGGCGCCGAGCTGGATCAGGATCTCGAAGGCCTTGCCGGTCGAATGGAAGCCGAGGAAATGGCCGGCGAGCAGGATGTGGCCGGTCGAAGACACCGGAATGAACTCGGTCAGGCCCTCCAGCAGGCCGAGCAGCAGCGCTTCGACGATGGTCTGGCTATCCATGGCAACCTCGGGATTGGGACTCAAAGAAGGGCTTGCTTGTCATGGCGCGGAAGTCCCCCTATAGGTCGCAGCACCCTGACGGTCCGCTTTGCGGGCGGCCAAGACTTACCGGCGCGGCCGGCGATTCGCCAGTGCGCCTTATTATCGCGGGACCATGCTGACGCTCTTCCACCACCCGATGTTCGCCTCCTGCCGGTTCGTGCGCCTCGCCTTCGGCGAATATGGCGAGGAGCTGGCGCTGATCGAGGAAAAGCCGTGGACGCGGCGCAAGGAGTTTTTGGCGCTGAACCCGGCCGGAACCTTGCCGATCCTGCTTGCCGAGGGCGACGTGCCGATCGTCGGCGCGATGGTGATCGCCGAGTATCTCGACGAGACGCGCGGCGTGCTGAAGCGCGACAAGCGGCTGTTCGCCGAGGACCCGATGGAGCGCGCCGAGATCCGCCGGCTGACCGACTGGTACCTGAACAAGGCCGAGAGCGAGGTGACCCGCCACCTGGTGCGCGAGCGCGTGCTGAAGCCGATCATGCCGGAGACGGCCGGCGGCGGCTCGCCCGATTCGGCGGCGATCCGCGCCGCCCGCGCCAACATCCGCCAGCACATGAAGTACACCAACTGGCTGGCCGGCACCCGCCACTGGCTGGCCGGCAGCAGGGTGACCTATGCCGACCTCGCGGCGGCGGCCGCACTTTCGGTGCTCGACTATCTGGGGGAGATCGACTGGCGCGAGCACACCGCGGCGCGGGAATGGTATACAAGGGTGAAGTCACGGCCCTCGTTCCGGCCACTTCTGTCCGACCGGGTGCGCGGCCTGTCGCCGGTGTCGCATTATGCGGACCTCGATTTCTAAGACCGAAAACCTGCGCGCGCTGATCGACGGCGAGGCCAGGCGCGCCGGTTTCGACGCCGTCGCCGTCACCAGGCCCGATGCCATCCCGCTGGCGCCGGCCAGGCTCGCCGAATTCGTCGCCGACGGTTTTCATGGCTCGATGGGCTGGATCGCCGAGACGATCGAACGCCGGGCCGAACCATCGATGCTGTGGCCCGAAGTGCGCTCGATCGTCGTGCTGGCCATGAATTACGGGCCGGACCACGATCCGCGCAAGCTGCAGGCAAGGCGCGACCGCGGCGCAATCTCGGTCTATGCGCAGAACCGCGACTATCACGATATTATGAAGGGCCGGCTGAAGGAGATCGCCGGCAAGATCGTGGCAAAGGCCGGCGGCGACGTGAAAGTGTTCGTCGACACCGCGCCGGTGATGGAAAAGCCGCTCGCCGAGGCCGCCGGCCTCGGCTGGCAAGGCAAGCACACCAATCTGGTCAGCCGGCAACACGGCTCGTGGCTGTTCCTCGGCACCATCTTCACCACGGCGGAGTTGGAGCCCGACACGGCGGAGCAGGACCATTGCGGCTCTTGCCGCGCCTGCCTAGACGCCTGTCCGACCGACGCTTTTCCGGCGCCCTACCGGCTCGACGCGCGGCGCTGCATCTCCTACCTCACCATCGAGAGCAAGGGGCCGATCCCGCGCGAATTCCGCGACAAGATCGGCAACCGCATCTATGGCTGCGACGATTGTCTCGCCGCCTGCCCGTGGAACAAGTTCGCCCGCACCGCCTCGGAGGCGAAGCTTGCCGCGCGCGCGGATTTGCGCGAGCCGCCGCTGGCGGAGCTGCTCAGCTTCGGCGACGCGGCCTTCCGCAGCTTTTTCTCGGGTTCGCCGATCAAGCGCATCGGTCGCGACCGTTTCATCCGTAATGTGCTGATCGCCGCCGGCAATTCGGGCGATGCCGCGCTGGCGGGGGCAGTCCGTGCCTTGCTGGGCGACGCCTCGCCGCTGGTGCGAGGTGCGGCCGTCTGGGCGCTGTCCAGGCTTCTACCCGACACCGAGTTCGCCGAGCGCGCCGCCACCGCCCTGGCAACCGAAGATGACATGACGGTGCGCGACGAATGGCTGTCGGCGCAGCCAGCAAAGGTCCATGCATGAGTGAAAAGCAGTTCTTCGTCTTTGGCGCCGGCTATTCCGGCAAGGCCTTCGCCCGCGCCAGCCGGGATGGGGTGACAATCCGCGGCACGACGCGCTCGCCGGAGAAGTTCGCGGTGCTCGGCCAGGCCGGCATCGCGCCGCTGCGCTTCGACGGCGCGCTGACGGCCGAGATCGGCGAGGCCTTGAAAACGACCACCCATTTGATCGTCTCGGTGGCGCCGGAAGAGGCCGGCGATCCGGTGCTCGGCGCCGCGCGCGAGGCGATCGCAGCGATGCCGGCCCTGGAATGGATCGCCTATCTCTCCACCGTCGGCGTCTATGGCGACCATGGCGGCGGCTGGGTGGACGAGAGGGCCGAGTGCCGACCGGTGTCGAAGCGCTCGGTGATGCGGGTGGCCGCCGAACAGGAGTGGCTGAAGCTCGGCCAGGAGATCGGCCGGCCGGTGGCGATCCTGCGCCTCTCCGGCATCTACGGTCCGGGCCGCAACGCGCTGGTCAACCTGGCCGACGGCACCGCCAGACGGCTGGTCAAGCCCGGCCAGGTGTTCAACCGCATCCATTGCGACGACATCGCCGGCGCGCTCTGGCATTTGGCCGGGAAAAATAGCGGCGGCATCTTCAACGTCACCGACGACGAGCCGGCGCCGCCGCAGGATGTCGTCGCCTATGCCGCCGGCCTGATGGGCGTCGAGCCGCCGCCGGAAATCGCCTTCGAGACGGCGCAGCTTTCGCCGATGGCGCGCTCCTGCTACGGCGAGAACAAGCGCGTCTCCAACGCCGCGATCAAGGCGGCCGGCTATCGCTTTGCCTTCCCCGACTAC
>NZ_RZOS01000532.1:0-3472 GCF_004022605.1 Mesorhizobium sp. M4B.F.Ca.ET.089.01.1.1 | reverse complement strand
GTAGTCGGTCGGCAGGATCTGCGTCTGGCCGATCTCGCCGGCCCAGGCGCCGGTCACGTCGGCCGGCAGCACGCCGCGATCGATCAGCGTCAGCAAAGGCACGAGCTGGGGGCGGAAAAGCTGCGGCCGGCGGCAGTCATGCGAGAGCGTCACCAGCGCGCTCAGCGTGTGGAAATCGCCCTGGACGGCGCCGAAGTCGGTCTCGAGCGCCCAGAAGGCGGCGATGACGGGCGCCTGGACGCCGAATTCCTGGTCGGCGCGGGCGAAGACGTCGGCGTATTTCTTCAGATTGGCCGCGCCCTGCTTCAGGCGGTAGGTCGAGATCATGCGGTTGGAGAATTCGGTGAAGGTCTGAGTGAAGACGCCCTGGGCGCGGTCGCGCGCCAGGACCTTGTCGTCGAGGCTCGCCTGTTCCAGCGCGCTCAGGCCGACGGCGCCGACGCCGGCCGCCTTGGCTTCCGCCGCCACGCCCTGTTTCCAGGTGTTGAAATCGTCCCCGCACTCCTGCGCCGCCGCCGGCCAGGCAAGAGCGCCGACAAACAGCGCCGCCAAGATTTCAACACGCAATCGCATCGCTTCCCTTTCGAAACCGGCGCACGCCCCGCCGAACCCGAACCGGTTCTGGCCAGGACCATGCGTGAATTCAAAGCTCAGGAGCGTCCTCGGGCACCCGCCTGGTACGCCGCTCCGGACTGCCAGCAGCTCAATACATCGCCGCTGGTCGTGTCGAAAAGCAGGCAGGACGGCTTATGTCAACGGGTGTTCTGCCGCAGCCACCTGTTCCAGGCGGCTTCCGAGCCGTTGAAAACGTTGATATCGGATTTGCCGGTCATGCCCGGAACGATGCCGGTTCCGGTATATTGCCAGAAGGTGAAGGGGTGGCTGCCGTACTTCTGGCGCGGATGGCCGGCGACCGAGCGCAGCCAGTAAGGGTAGCCGCGGAAGTTCGCCAGGCCGTTGTCGTCGAAGAAGTCGATCGAGGTGTAGATGATCGGCTTCTTGCCGTAGTGCCGCTCGACCATTTCGAGGAAAGTCGTCATTTCCGCGCGCACGGTGGCCGGGTCGGGACGCAGCCGGCAGGTCGGCGATTTCGGGTTCCATTCCATGTCCAGCACCGGCGGCATCGCGGAACGGTCTTTCGGGACATTGGCGATGAACCAGCGCGCCTGGGTGGCGGCGGGCGTGCAGAAATAGAAGAAATGATAGGCGGCGCGCGGAATCGCCGAGGCCTTGGTGCGCGCCCAATGCTCGTTGAAATACTCGTCGAAGCGGTCGCCGCCTTCGGTCGCCTTGATGAACGCGAAGGAAATGCCGCTCGCCTTGGCCGCCGGCCAGTCCACGGATGTCTGGTATTTGGAGACATCGGTGCCGTGGATGGCGTAGTTCCACGGCGCGCCGCTGTCCCACTCGTGCGGCTTGGAGTCCTCGAAGCGCGGCGCGCGCACCGCAACCATCGGACTGCTCGAGGACATCACCGGCGTGAGGTCGTCGACGGTCGAGCAGGCGCCCAGCAGCGTCAGCATGATGAGAGCCGCAAGACGGCGCATCGCTACTCCTGAGCCGGGTTCAGCCGGCCGCTGATGGGTCGTTGCAGATGGCCCCCTTTGCAAGGCCCGCCGGACGATCGCCCCACAGGATCGTCCAGCCCTCTCCGTTGATCGCCGATCATGGTTGATATTCGGTTGACGGCGCTCGACAACAGCCGCGATTTTGAGGCAGCAATGGCGGCAAATCGATGGCATAAATCGGGCGCCACACGCAGGGGGTGAGATGCGGATCGTCGTCAAGATCGTCAAATGGCTGTTCGGCCTGGTCGTGCTGGCGATAGTCGCGCTGGTCGCCTGGCTCTATGTCGCGCCGCCCGAATTGATCCGCGTCGGTTCCGGCTATTCGGCCAAGATCGTGTGCTCGAACGTCTTCATCGCCGGGCGCGACGCCAACGAGGTGCTCGCCGTCGACGTCCAGGCGCCGGGCCATCCGCTGCTCAGGCTGATGAAGGTGTCGGTCGACAAGGAACGCGGCATGGTGTCGGCAGGCCTGTTCGGCGTGCTCGGCAAAAGTGTCGCCGTCGCGCGCGACGGACTGGGCTGCGCCGCGGTCCCGGACGGCAACACCGGCAAGGCGAGGCAGACGGCGATCTACGCCGAGCCGGCCGCCACCAGGCAGGATGCGCTGTGGCCGGAGGGCGAACGGGTCGACGCCTCGCAGAATCCAGCGATCGCGAAAATCGTCGACGATGCGGCGATGGCCGGCGCCGGCATGCGCGCCGTGGTCGTGGTGAAGAACGGCCATATCGTCGCCGAGCGCTATGGCGAGGGCTTTTCGGGAAAGACGCCGCTGCTCGGCTGGTCGATGACCAAGACGGTCAATGCCGCGATCGTCGGCACGCTCGTCAAGGACGGCAAGATGGCGATCGACAACAAGGGCCTGTTCGCGCCTTGGAAGGCGGACGGCCGCGCCGCCATCAGCCTTGCCGACCTGATGGCGATGTCGAGCGGGCTGGAGTTCAACGAGGATTACGGCGACGTCGCCGATGTGACGCGCATGCTCTATCTCGAACCTGACATGGCCGGCTTCGCCGAAGCCAAGCCGCTGACGGGCGAGGTGGGCAAGGTGTTTTCCTATTCGAGCGGCACGGCGGTGATGCTGTCGCGGCTGTGGCAGGACGCCATCGGCGACAAGGCGAAGGCGCTAACCTGGCCGCGGACGGCGCTGTTCGAGCCGATCGGCATGCACAGCGCCGTGCTCGAGACCGACGAGCAGGGCAGCTTTGTCGGCTCGTCCTATCTCTACGCCACGGCGCAGGACTGGGCGCGCTTCGGCCAGTTCCTGCTGCAGGGCGGGGCCTGGAACGGCAATCAGGTGCTGCCCGCCGGCTTCGTCGACTGGATGCGGGAGCCGGCGGCGGCCTCGAAGGTCTACGGCAAGGGCCAGGTATGGATCGAAGGGCCGGGCGATGAGGAGAACCCCGGAGCCGGCGCTGCGGCCGGCCTGCCCGAGGACACCTACTGGATGGAAGGCCATGACGGGCAGACGGTCGCCATCATTCCGTCGGAGCAGTTGGTGGTGGTGCGGCTTGGCCTGACGCCGGCCAAGCTTGGCTATCGACCGCAGGCGATGCTGGGAGCGCTGGTCAAGGCGCTGCACTGACTACTTGGCTGCGCCGATCACCCCAAGCCAGGCGTAGCCGCGATAAAGCGTTCTGAAATGGAAGCTTGCGCCGGTTCGCCGAGATTCCGATTCCAGGACTTCGCGCAGCGTCTCACGCGGCGTGACGTGGAATTTCTTGAGCCAGCCGCGCAGCAGCGCGCGGAACCAGCGCGGCAGGCCCTCCTGCTGGCCGAAATCGACGACATGCAGCGAATTGCCAGGCGCCAGGGCGGCGAGCGCCTCGGAAACTGTCTTTTCCCAGCCGGGGATCATCGACAGTGAATAAGACACGAAGACGCGGTCGAAACGCGCGACGCCAAAC
>NZ_RZOS01000531.1:0-3475 GCF_004022605.1 Mesorhizobium sp. M4B.F.Ca.ET.089.01.1.1 | reverse complement strand
GTCGCCGAGCTGACCGTCCGGAAATATCTGGACGGTGAGGTCGCCACCGCTCTGTTCCTTTACTGCTTCGGCGAACAGGACCGCCGCTTGCTGGATGAGGCTGCTGCTAGACGAGGCGTGGGCGAGCCGAAGCGTCTCGGCGTGAACGGTGGACGCCATGCCGATTGTTGCTGCCGCAACGATAAAAAGCGTTCTGGAAATTTGCATTCTTTTCCTCCCGGTTGTTCTCGGGGGAGAATGGCGCGTGTGGCTTTCGATGCAATCGAAAACAACCAGTGGAAGGATGCAAATATGTTGTTCTTGAATTAGATAACGTTATACAATCGAGATATTTGGCACCGGAGATCTTTAACGGTCAGTTTCGCGGCGCCTCGATCCGCTCGATTGCGGCGGACGGCCACGGGCCGGTGATCTCGCTCGGCGATCTGGGGCGCCGGTCACCCAACGCGGAAACCGCACCCTCGCCCCTATGCCAGAGGGGGCGAAGATGAAGGGCGTCGGCTTCGTGGAATCTCGACCGACGAAAAGGACGCCGCAATCTCACTGGCATCCTTGCACACGTTCGGCTTTGGCAGGGTCGCGGTCATCGTTCCAAGAAGGTCAGCATCTTTGAGCAGGGCGATATCGGCCTCATCGTCTTATCGCAAGTTAGGGTTCTGTTGTTAGTTCAGGGTTCTGGCCTACACCGATTATCAGGAACGGAAGTGAAGCTAACGAGGGGCAGGAACGTAATCGTCGACGCCGCCTGCATGTAAGATTTCCGGTCCCGCATGTTCGAGGCCCGCCAAAAGTCGCCGCGGACCGTGGCTTGGTTGTCGAGAGCGATGGATAGCAGCATGGGACACGTGCTTTTGGAACCATCCCGCCGTTCCCATTGCCCGCAAGCTCGTCTCTGGGTTGGCGGCAGGCTGCCCAGTAGTCCAAAGGGGCGGAAGAGACACCAGGCGCGGCTGTCCATATCGTGGAACCGTTGCGACAAGCTCCGGTTCCCTTGCATCAAGTGCCCGTGCAATGATCGTTGGCCAACGCCGGCTTGGTTGCGAACCTGACGCCAGCGGCCCCACAGCGGTCGCGGTAGCTGGTCCACACTTGCGGTCGATGAACCGACGCCCACGCGGACTGGCGTAGACCAACCAGGTAGACCTCGACCTGGGCGTTCCCGATCCGGCCTGCGGTGACCTGGTATTCGCGCCTCACTTCGACAGTGCGGGCGCCGTTCTTCATAATCGCCAGTCTCGTCGACCACGTAGCCGCATCGCCATCCCAGACCGCTCGCGCCAGGAGGTGCTGCAGCCCGTCCGGAATCAACTCACCGGCATCCTCTGCATTGGTTAAAACAGTTGCTTGGCGGCAACCGCGCCAGCAACCCGAGCAGGAACGACCGAACCTGGCGGCGCGGCTCGCCTGAGCAAACCGATGGTCGATCCGCGCCAACCTCACAACCTCACGCGGTCAGGTTCGACACTGTAGCACGCGGCCACCGCACGATCTTCTGGAGTACATACAACTCCGGATCATTGAGCGGCGACCGCGCTGCCTGCTGGATTCAGGCGGCCTGGCTGCCGGGGTCGGAACACCGGCATCTCTATGGGCTCGGCGGGCGCTTAACTCAACGCGGCACGGATTGCATCTAACGCCGGCCGGAGGCCCCCCGTACGTGGGTTAACTTTGCGCTCTACTTCTTGGTAAGGGCCAGCCGTGCGGTCTTCTTCGCGATAGGGGAGCGTAAAGTGAGAAAACTTGACGGCTGCAAATTCAGCTGCCGGCTCCACATACACATACTGTCCACCCTGGCCTCCCTTCCCCATCCCGCGACCGTCGGGATCGATTTCCCACTGGTTGTGATAATTGCTGCCGGGCGCGCCTCTCCCGCCCAAGGTTTCATCTATCCAGCTCTGGGGAATGATCTGGCGCCCTTCCCTGGCACCTCCATCAACAATTAACTGGGCAAACCGCCCGAAGTCACGCAGCGTCGTGCACAAACCACCGTCGGCAAGACCAAAGCCCGTCTTATCGACGACCATGTAGGCGTCCTGTTCGGCTCCCATCGGTGCCCAGATCTCTTGGCTTATTAAATCAGCCAGATACATCCCCGACACCCGCTGCAGGATGAAGCCCAACACGTCCACATCACTTGACTTATATTTGTAAGCGGCACCGTGTGGCCGCTCTGCTTTATCCATCGTGAGGGCCAGTTCCCACATGGTGCGGGGCCCGTCCGGCTGAGAAAACACGGAATCCCTCCAAAGAGGGTCATAGTCATCGTCGTAGACGACGCCGCTTGACATGTCGAGGAGGTGCTGAACCGTTGCGCCCTTGTACGCAGTCGCCTCAAGCTCAGGCAGGTAGTGCGTGACCGGTTTTGTAACTTCGACTAGACCCTTATTGACCACAATTCCGGTGAGCATCGCGATAAGCGCTTTCGTGGACGACATCCAAAGATGCTGCCTGTGCGGGGCGAGATTGTTCATGTAACGCTCAAAAACGATCTGTCCACGATGCAGCACAAGGAACCCATCAGTGAAGCTCTCACCGAGGAAGTCGTTCACCGTTCCCTCGCCGTCTTCGAACTTGACCTTAATGTCCCCAATCGGCTGAAGTGATTGAGGCAATGGCTGCACCGGGCCCGGACCGCGCGATATCGGGGCCGTCGGCCTCATCTCGCTGATGTGCTGGTAAGTCCAGGCAGCCCATGGGGAGAAATACCAGGCGTCTCCTGGGAAGAGCGGTGCGCCGGGGCTACGTGGATCGCGGGGATTACGAGGATCGGGCAGCGGTTCGCCCCCGCCTTCCGCGGCAGTGTTGTTCTTGCCTGCCTCCTCGCCTTGCGCGCCCTTGACTGTATGACCGATGCCTGCGGCGCCAACGACGGCAGAGCTGCCATAGCCCAAAAGTTGTCTCCGATTCATCGTCTGTCTAACCTCCCTGGTTTGATGGCTGAATTCGCGATTACTACATCGACGTAGACTCCTCGCGGTGCGACCCTCTTTAGAAAGCGCCGCGATGCGGCCGTGCTGGCGATCTCCGGTTCCTCGGCTCGGGTTAACGCTCGTCCGCGAGGAGATACCGTGATGAGATCGTACACTGATGCATCATGGAGTATGATGCGCGCCAATACTGATGCAATGGAAACGACTTAGCGGAAGGATGCAAATATGTTGTTCTGGCATCATATTAATTTATGCAATGGAGGCATGTTGCGGAATTCTCGGAAGTGCCCCGCAGCCGTTCGCCCTGTACGCTGATGGCGGCCTTGGAAAGCAGCGGTAGCCCGTTCTGGCCGCGGAACTCATCCTCAAGGTTCCGCGCACCGAAGCCGCGGGGCAGCAGTTCGATCCCAGCTTCTCCAAGGCTACGGTGTGCCCCTACAGATGCTCGCGAACCTGCGAGTGGACGGTTTGTCACCGTCGCGGTGACGTGGGGCGCGAAAGTTCTTAGAAGAATTAGGTCTTCGCCGCAGAGCCCGGCCCCGGAG
>NZ_RZOS01000530.1:0-3480 GCF_004022605.1 Mesorhizobium sp. M4B.F.Ca.ET.089.01.1.1 | reverse complement strand
CCGCCTCTTCCTCGCGAAGGTGCGTTTCGTCGGGATCGCGGAGATCGACGGTGAAGGTCGCCCGCGACGGAATGACGTTGATGGCGTTGGGCTCGAAGGCGATGGTGCCGACAGTGGCGACCGTCGGCGTCGGCGAGGCGCCGGCGCGGTCCGCCAGGAAGCCGATCACCCGCGCGGCGGCGACGCCGGCATCGCGGCGCATCGACATCGGCGTGGTGCCGGCGTGGTTGGCCTGGCCTTCGATCGTGATGCGCTGCCAGGAAATGCCCTGCAGGTTCTCGACCGCGCCGATGGCGATGCCTTCGCGCTCCAACACCGGCCCCTGCTCGACATGCAGCTCGACATAGGCCTGCGGCTTGAGGAATCCCGGCTGATGACGGCCGGCATAGCCGATGCGCTCCAGCTCCTTGCCCAGCACCGAGCCGTCGGTACCGACTGCCGCGAGCGCTTCGTCCACCCCGATGCCGCCGGCAAAGACCAGCGATCCCATCATGTCAGGCGAATAGCGCACGCCCTCCTCGTTGGTGAAGGCGGCGACGACGAGCGGGCGCGCCGGCGCGAAACCTGCCTCCTTCAGGCTCTCGATCGCCTCGAGCGCCGAGAGCACGCCATAGCAGCCGTCATAAATGCCGGCGTCGATCACCGTGTCGATGTGCGAGCCGAGCATGACCGGCAGCTGGCCGGCAGTTGCATCGTTCTGCCAGATGCCGAAAATGTTGCCGATGCGGTCGACGGCGACTTCGAGCCCTGCCTCCTGCAGCCAGCCGACGAGGCGGTCGCGGCCGAGCCTGTCCATATCGGAAGCGGCGACGCGGACGAGCCGGCCCTGCGCATCGCGGCCGATGCTGCCGAGTTCGTCGATACGGCGCAGAAGACGGTCGGCGTTTATCGTCAGATTGCTCATGCCGGCTGCCTCGCCCGGCCAACCTCCTCCGGCGCCATCCCGACCAGGTCGGCATAGCGGCCGGGATCGGTCGCGCCTTCGGAATTGACGATGAGCACGCGCGAATCGGCATCGAGCCCGAGGGCGGCCCGCAGCTTCTTATCGCCGGCAGCGCGGATCAGCCCGGCGAGCCCTGCCCCGCCGCTCTCGCCGGAGACGATCGCCGGATCATCGCCTGAAGGCCGCGCCAGGCGGTTCATCACCGAAACCGCGTCGGCCTCGTCCACGGTCATGAAAGCATCGCCGATCCGCGACAGCACCCGCCACGCGACGAGCGACGGCTCATAGCATTCGAGCATCGCCATTACCGTGGGCTTGCTGTGCGCTATCGCGATGGGATGTCCTGCCTTTGCGGTTTCATAGAGGCAGGCCGCCCGCGCGGGCTCGACCACGATTGCCCGCGGGCGATCCTCGCCAAGGACGATGGCGAAATGGCCGGCCACCGCCGCGGCGAAGCCGCCGACGCCGGCCTGCAGGAAGACGTGTGTGGGCGGCTGAGCCAAGCGCTTCAGCGCCTCGCGCACGATCACGGTATAGCCCTGCATCACCAGTCCCGGTATGCGCTCGTAGCCCGGCCAGGATGTGTCGGAGACGACCGTCCAATCGCGCTCGGCGGCGACGCGGGCGGCTTCCCTGACCGACTGGTCGTAGTCGCCGGCGATGCGCACGATCTCGGCGCCGAAGCGGGCAATGGCCGCCACGCGTTCGTTGCTGACACCAGAATGGACGAAGATGACCGAGCGCGCGCCGACCAGGCCGGCGCCCTGCGCCACCGAGCGTCCATGATTGCCGTCGGTCGCGCAGGCGAAGGTCATGCCGGCGGCAATCGCCTTGACGTCAGCGCTATGCAGCTCGGCGACATCGACGGTGCGACCAAGCCTCCTGCCAGCCTCCTCCAGCACCAGCTGCATCACGGCATAGGCGCCGCCCAGCGCCTTGAAGCTGCCGAGGCCGAGGCGTTGCCCCTCGTCCTTCACGTGCAGGGCGCCGATGCCCAGTTCGCCGGCGAGCGCCGGCAGGGCGTGCAGCGGCGTCTCGGCATGGTTGTCGCGCGCGGCGAGGAAGCGTTCCGCTTCGACGGCCCCGGCCGTGCCGAGCGTCGCGGCGTCTTGCTCGGTCAGCGGCTGGCGATGATCCGGGTGGCGGTTGAGCAGGAACATGGGCCGGTTTCCTCCGTCTTGATGGCGGAAATTTATTGCAAGGAAGGCGAGAAAGGCGCTCTGTTTTGCTGCCTGAAATGCAAGTTTGTTTCGTTTGGAACCCTCGCCATGTCCGCCTCACCCGATCTCGACGCTTTCGACCGCGCGATCCTCGCCATCCTGCAGAAGGACAACACGACGCCGCAGCGGGTGATCGGCGAGGCCGTCAACCTGTCGGCGCCGGCGGTGCAGCGGCGCATAAAGCGCCTGGAAGAAACCGGCGTCATCCGCGCCAATGTCGCGCTGGTCGATCCGGCCAAGGTCGGCCATCCGATCACGATCTTCGTCGAGGTCGAGGTGGAGAGCGAGCGCGCCGAACTGATCGACGCGGCCAAGCGCGGCTTCGCCGAAGTGCCCGAGGTGCAGCAGTGCTACTACGTGACCGGCGAGGCCGACTTCATTCTCGTCGTCACCGTGGCGACCATGGCCGACTACGAGGCGCTGACAAGGCGGCTGTTCTTCGCAAACAACAACGTGAAGCGGTTTCGCACGTTTGTGGCGATGGACCGGGTGAAGGTCGGGCTCGAGGTGCCGGTGGGGTGAGCATATCCGCTCACCACGGCAGCCTTTTGCCGTCGCGGAACAGGCCGCCGGTCGGGCCATCATCCGGCAATGTCGCGGCCCAGACGATGCCGGCAGCCCCTGGCGCGAGCGGGCGGCCGTCGGGCTTGCTCTTGTCGGCCACCCAGTCAGAGCTGATCGCGTTAACCAGGACGCCGGCGCCGCGCAGTTCGTCCGCCAGGATCCGGGTGAGCGCATTGAGCGTCGCCCTGCCGGTCGAATAGGCCGGCGCGCCGACGTCCGTCGAGGCCGAGGAACCGGCCTCGGGAGAGACGATGACCAGCCGGCCATGACCGGAGGCGCTGAGCAGCGGCCCGAACGCGAACGCCACCCGCCAGGCGCCGACGACATAGGTCTCGAAGGCCTTGCGGCCCAACGTCCGGTGGGGCAGCAAGGCCCGAGCGGACAGGTCGTAGCGGATGGCACCGTTGTTGACGAGCACGTCGAGCCGACCGAAACGGCGCTCCACTTCGGCCGCGGCAAGGGCCGGTCCATCAAGCGCGGCAAGGTCCAGCGCGATCGCCTCGACATTGCCCGCGAGCTTCTTCGCCACCGCCCCGCTCTTGGCGAGGTCGCGCACGCCGACGAGCACAGTGAAGCCGAGCGCCGCGAGCCGGCGGCCGGTTTCCAACGCGATATGGCGATTGCCGCCGGTGACGAGGGCGACCTTGCCGGAGTGTGCTGTCGTGCCGGTCATGTTGTTCCCTCAACGTCCTCACAACCAGAATGCGACATTCCAACTGCCGCGCCCAGTTGATTAGAGAAAAGATTTCGTCC
>NZ_RZOS01000052.1:0-21830 GCF_004022605.1 Mesorhizobium sp. M4B.F.Ca.ET.089.01.1.1 | reverse complement strand
CTATACCCATGCCCGCCCCGGCGATGCCGTCGGCGACCGGCTGAACCGGGCGAAGAAGCTGCAGGATCTGAAGAAGAACCATGCCGAGTCGTCGATGGCGGTTGCCCGCGCGGCGCTCGACGCGCAGGATTTCGCCACCGCCCGGCGCGAGGCGGACGCTGCGATCCGCATGGATCGGCGCGAAGGCGCCTATCTGCTCCTGGCCGACATCGAGGAGGCCGAGACAGGTGACCAGGGCAAGGTGAGGCAATTGCTGTCCAAGGCGGTCCGGGCGCCGCGCGATCCGGCCTGGGTCGCCGACGGCGTCGTCTCCGAGCATTGGGCGCCGGTGTCGCCAGTCACCGGCAAACTCGACGCCTTCGAATGGCGGGCGCCGATGGAGCGGCTCGGGCACCTGATCGACAGCCATGAGGACGGCCCGGAGACAGTCGTGCCGGCGATCACCGTGGGGCCGGCGGCGGAGAAGGAAAAGACGATAGAGGCCGTTGCGCCGGACGGCTCGGTCGCGACCCCGGCCTCAGACGAGGACCAGGTGAAGCCGGTCACCGCGGCCGCCTTTGCCGCCGTGCCCGACGATGCCGAAGGGGTGGAGCCGGCGGAGGAACTGGCGAGGCTGCCCGACGATCCCGGTGTCGATCCGGACGATGAGGCGGAAAAATCGCCGCGCCGGTTTCGTTTGTTTTGAGGCCGGGATCGATCCGGGCCGTATGGGAATGAAGTGATGTTCGAACGTGTCCTGTCTTTCCTGAGGGATCTGCCGGCGGGTGCTGCCCGCGCCAACGCGGACGATCCGCGCGTCGCCGCGTCGGCGCTGCTCTACCACGTGATGAGCGCCGACGGCGTGCGCCAGGATGTCGAGTGGGAGCGGTTCAAGGCTGTGTTGGCGCAGACCTATTCGATCAGCGGCGAGGAGCTCGACGCGCTGGCCGCCGCCGGCGAGCGGGCCGACAATGAGGCGATCGACCTCTATGCCTTCACCAGCGTGCTGAAGCGCCATCTCGACGCCGAGGCGCGCAAGGCGTTCGTCGGCCTGATGTGGGAGATTGTCTACGCCGACGGCGAATTGCACGAGCTGGAGGACAACACGGTGTGGCGCGTCGCCGAGCTGATCGGCGTCGAACGGCGCGACCGCGTCGAGGCGCGCCAGAAGGCCGCCGCGCAGGCGCCCGGTGCCCGCGGAACCCCAAGTGACGAATAGACTGGGCGACGAATAGACAGGGGTTCCGCCTTCCGATGCCGCCGAGACCGCGTTCGAAACCAAAGATCCTGATCGTGCTACATCAGGAGAGTTCGAGCCCCGGTCGCGTCGGCCACATGCTTCTGGAAGAAGGCTTCGATCTCGACATCCGCCGGCCGCCACTCGGCGATGAATTGCCGGGCACGCTGGACGGCCATGCCGGCGCGGTGGTGTTCGGCGGGCCGATGAGCGCCAATGACGAGGACGATTTCGTCCGCCGCGAGACCAACTGGCTCAACATTCCGCTGAAGGAGAACCGGCCATTGCTCGGCATCTGCCTCGGCGCGCAGATGCTGGTCAACCATCTCGGCGGCAAGGTCGAGGGCCACGGCGAGGGGCTGGTCGAGATCGGCTGGTATCCGCTCAAGGCGACCGAGGCCGGCAAGAAGCTGATGCACTGGCCGGAGATGGTCTACCAGTTCCATCGCGAGGGTTTTTCGCTGCCGAAGGACGCGACGCTCTTGGCGACGGCCGAGACCTATCCCAACCAGGCCTTCCGCTATGGCGACAATGCCTGGGGCATCCAGTTCCATGGCGAACTGACCCGGGTGATGATGCAGCGCTGGGTGGTGCGCGGCGCGCACCGCTTCGAACTGCCCGGCGCGCAGCCCGGCCGCGACCATCTCGGCGGCCGGCTGATCTGGGACATGCATCTGAAACGCTGGCTGGGCGAATTCCTGGGGCTGATCTTCGGCAAGCCGGCGGTGGGGTAAAGACCAATTGCTTTGAGCAGAGGAGCTTGACCTTAGCTTCCGATTTGTGACGCTGCCGACATCAGCTCCCGAGTGTTCGGGGCGCCGAACAGGCCGCCATCGAGGACCTCGTTGGAGGCCCAGCGAACGACGCCATCGCGGTCCAGCAGGAACTGGCCGACGAGCTGCCCTATGCCGGTTGCCATCATCTGTTGATCCGCTTCAGTGATGTCGTAGCCGTCTTTCTTGTTCAGATATTCGAGCGCCGCAAACGGGTCCATCGGTTCCGGCATCTCGTCCGGCAATTCGACCCGTATCGACTTCACATCGCTCATCGAAACCTTTTGCGGCCATGCGCTCTCGTGTTCGGTGATCTGCATATTCGGCAACCCGAAGGCGCGGTGTGAAGTCCGCTCCGGATCGGATGCCGCGAGGCCTAGCATCGGATGGTAGCGGAGATAAAGGCGCGCCCGCTCGACAGGTGTGTTTACCACCGTCAGGCTTTCGATGCCCTTCGCATTGAGGGCTGGGGTGAGTTGCGAAAGTATGGCGATATGGCGCCTGCAAAAGGGGCAATGCAAGCCTCTATACAGTCCGACCAGCACTGGTTTCTCGCCTCGGAAATCGTCGATGGCGATCTTGCCCTCGCGGGTAATCGCGTCGAGCACGAAATTGGGCGCCGTTTCGCCAAGTTGCAGCGGGCCTATGTTGAGACGTTCTGGCATGCTGATCCCTCCTCCCGGGTCAATTCACGACGGACGTGCGGGCGGGTGGCTTGAGCCCATGTGCGGCACATACGTCCTTGGGCATGCTGAAATGGCGGTCGGCCTTAGTCAGGTCGGCGTCGATAGTCCAATTATAGCACGGAGTGGGCGGACGCTAAGGCGTTCTTACGGAGGACCACGCTTACCAGATGGCGCTGGTGTCCGCTTTAGCCCGGTTGCCGGCCTAAGCCCCGTAGATTGACCGTCCGATATATGTCTGGAGCCGAGAGCTGCAGGTCCGCTGACGGCTTACCGGCTATCCAGTTCCACGGCGAGCTGACCCGGGTGACGCTGCGCTGGGTGATCTTCGGCACGCCGGCGGGGGATAGAGCAAAAGCCGGTTGCTCAAAGCTGCAGTCTCGTCGCTCTCGGCGGCGCCGCGAATCTGTGCTAAGCGCCGCCAATCAATCAAAGGACGACAGCTGTGAACGAACTCACCGTGGCCGAGGCGACCGAGAACATCTACGCCTCACTCCGAGCGGACAATGCCGATATCGATGTACATATCGCGACACTCAAGGCGGCGCTGGCACGAGAGGGGAAAAAACAGGCGGTGTTCGATCCGGCCAAATTGGCGCAGAGCAACCGCTCCGGTCGCAAGTTGATGCAGGCCTATTTTCGGCAGCGCGGCGTTAGCGTGAGCTTTTCGGAGTACTAGTGCCCGCGCGCGGGTGATCTCAAGCGCGCCGCCGGCCCGGCGGTTCGCGTCCTGACGTTGCGTCCAGGCAATCTTAGGTACTATGTGGCAAGATTGGCTTCCCATTGCCGGCAAGCCGATCCCGAGACCCAATGCACCCACCTGAACGGCTCAGATTCTGGAGCGAGCGACTTGCGGACGATGTTTCGCCTCGCGACATGCTCGCCAGCATCTCCGACGATGCAAGCAAGCGCCTGGTCGCATTGCGAGCGGCCATGCGCGCCTTCCCTGGAATTGCACGCATTGGCGATGGGCCCTGGGGATTGGGGCGCGAAATAGACCTTCCCATTCGCTTGCATTCAATCCGGGCAATCTTCGTCACCTGGAGCGAATTCGTTTTCGATGGTGTTCGCAACGATGCGCGGCGTGAGGCCTTCGACGCCCTTGCGACGCCGCTGGCCAAACTCGACGAGGCGCTTCCCGACTTTTACCAGCGCAATATCATAAGCAGCGACTATGCCGTTGCTGCCTGGCAGGACGCGACCGAAGCTGCTCGAAGGGGAGTTTCGCTTGTCGAAGCGATTGCGGCGCTGGAATTTCGCGACCTCGCATTCGATCGGGACCGCTCCTATCGGGATTTCCTCGACACGCTCAGCATATACGGTCCGGCCGGACGCGATGACATGGCCAGGTGGCGGGCGGCGCAACGCGTCGCCATAGGGGCGGATTGCGCTGTCCTGCGAGAAGGCGAGATGACAAGATCGGAACTTGCGCTTGCTCCGCTTTGGCCTGATGCGACCACAGCCGCCCTGGAAACCAATCTCACGATGAACCTGAGTTTCAAAAACGCGCAAGATCTGGGACATGGCATTGAGAAGTGGCTACGCGAGCGCAAGGACGGTTCCCTGATCCTCGGCATCGGCGTTGAGCAAGCGCGAGAGCGCGTCGTGCGGACCGCGAATCTCGCCTGTTCATTCTGGGAAACCCGGCCCGCTACCGTCGCGTGCCATGCTTTCGACTATTGCCTGCACGGAGATTTGCAGAACCCGACCTGGGGCGACGAGACAAGCCGCCGACCCTGACTGCCGAAAGTTCGATGAGTGATAGAACGAGGGGACGGTGTCCGTGCGACCGCGACGCTTCTGCGCCCTGCGGTCCCACGAGCAAATCGACAACGCATTCCCGCACACGTCTCGCAGCAAATTTGGTATGCATATGCGAGGGAGAAGGGGGATCTCGTGTCGTCTTCAGATGTAACGGGTTCATCCAGCCACGCGGGCTGGGGATTGGCTGCAAAGCTGTTTACAACCCTCGTCCTTCTTGGCGCCATCGCGGTCATGGTCAGCGGGGCGCTCGGTTACTTCCGCGCCCGCGACGCTCTCGAAAAAGCAGTCTTTGACCAACTCACGGCCGCTCGCCAGACCAAGACGCGCCAGGTTGAAAACTACTTCCGCACGATCCAGGCGGAACTGCGACTGCTTGCGACTTCCAAGATGGTGGTCGATGCGACACGCGAGTTCCGGACCGCGGTCGAGCAACTCGACCGGGCAGGCGCGCCGCCTGAGCTGCGGCAGAGGGTCGGCGATTGGTACGCTGAGAACTTCATCCCCGGAATGACGCGCACCCTGGGCAGGGAACCAGCCCTGTCGGACTACCTGCCGGTCGATGGTGCCCCCTACGATCTGCAGTATCACTACATTGTGGAAAATCCGAACCCCGCGGAGCGGCGCAAGCTTCTCGACGACGCCGGCGACGGAAGCGAATACTCCAGGCTGCATGCCATATATCACCCATTGATGCGCGCTGCGGCTACCACGGTGGGCTTTTTCGATCTCATGATTGCCGACCCCAAATCAGGTCGCCTGATCTATACGGTCGAGAAGGAGGTGGATTTCACCACGTCTCTTCAGTTGGGTCCGTATCGCAGCGCCAACGTCGCGGCTGCCGTCGCCCGCTGCTCGCAGATCGCAGACCCGTCAGCCATCTGCCTCGTGGATTTCGCCTCTTATGCGCCGTCAGGCGGCGCGCCGATCGCCTTCATGGCAGCACCGGTGATTGCCCAGGGCGCCGTCATCGGCGTGCTGGTCGCGAAACTGTCGAATGATGAGATCGACAGCGTTGTCACCGGCCACCGCCGCTGGCGGCAGGAAGGGTTCGGCGACACGGGTGGGGCCTATCTCGTCGGACCCGATTATCTGGCGCGCTCTGGCCCGCGGGCATTCTACGAGAACCGGGATAGCTTCTTCGCCGACCTCAAGTCCGTCGGCGCCTCGGAAGAGGAGATCGCCGCCATTCAGCGTTACGGGACACCAGTGCTGCATCAGCGCATTGACACCGAGGCCTCCCGTGCCGCGCTCGCCGGTGTCGAGGGCACGGGCGAGATCATCGGATACCGTGGCGTCCCAACGCTCGCTTCATGGGGACCGCTCGCGATTTCCGACCTCAAGTGGGCTCTCGTCGCCAAGGTCGACAGCGCCGAGGCCTTCGCACCGATCGCCGAACTCCGCCGGGATCTGTTGCTCGTCGGAGGACTGGCGATGCTTGTGGTCGCGGCCACCGCCGCCTGGCTTTCGCGCGCGCTGCTCGGACCGCTCCGCGATCTCACTGCTGGGGTGAAACGCTTCTCTGCCGGCGACTATGCGACCAGCGTGCCGGTCCGCACGCGCGACGAGATTGGCGAACTCTGCTCGGCCTTCAATGGCATGGTTGAGGATCTGCGCCAGAAGAATGTCGTGATCGAGAACAAGAACCGCGAGAATGAGCAGCTGCTGCTCAACGTCCTGCCGGCACCGATCGCCAATCGGCTGCGCGCTGGCGAGGAGAGGATCGCCGACGGCTTCGCCGAGGTCACGGTCGCCTTCGCAGACCTGGTCGGGTTCACGGCACTGACATCGGAAATGCCGCCGCACGATGTCGTGATGTTTCTCAACGGACTCTTCACGCGCTTCGACGTTGCCGCCAACGATCTTGGCATCGAGAAGATCAAGACGGTGGGCGACTCCTATATGGCGGTGTGCGGCCTGCCCGTGCCGATGGCCAACCACGCCGAGCGCATGGTCCGCATGGCCATCCGCATGGTCCACATTACCCGTGAGCACGCGATGGAACACAACGTCTCGATGAAGCTCAGGGTTGGCGTCAACAGCGGGCCAGTGGTCGCCGGAGTCATTGGGAAGAGTAAGTACATCTATGATTTATGGGGTGACACAGTGAACCTGGCGAGCCGCATGGAGTCTGGCGGAGTTCCCGATTCTGTTCAGGTAACGCGCCCCGTCTACGAACAGCTCAAGCACCAATTCGTCTTCGAGCCGCGGGGCGCCATCGAGGTCAAAGGCAAGGGAAAAGTGGAAGCCTGGGTGTTGAGGTTCTAGTCGCGGGGGCAGCTCCGATGGTGTTGATGCGTTCAATGAGCGATCCAAGATCAAGGCCACAAATGGCAAAGTGACTGCTTTGGGGACGCGGCGGAAATGTTGCCGACGACCGGGATGAGGTCCGAAGTCGAAATAGCTTGTCGCGCTCACCCCCCAAAGCGGACGGACGGCTTCCGGCTAACTGCGGCATTTTCCACTTTGAGGCGAAATAGTTCTCAACTATGGTTTGCCAGCCTAAAGGCATGGGGGATTGCCGATGGTTTTATCACGCAGGGGTGTCGTGACCGGCGGCCTGGCACTGGTCGTGGTCGGTGCAACCGGCAATACTGTTGGAGCCGCGGCGGCAAAATCCTTTTTCGCCGGTACCGCCACCGACAACAATTTTGTCTATCGCAAGACCAACTTCGCCAAGATCGACAAGCGATGGCATCGCCAGATCGTCAAGTATTTCAGCAGCGAGTCGGTCGGCACCGTCGTGGTCGATACCCGCCACCACTTTCTCTACCTCATCATGGAAAACAAGACCGCCATCCGCTACGGCGTCGGCGTCGGCAAGGAGGGCTTCAAGTGGTACGGCCGCGCGACGATCGACCGCCGCGCGCTCTGGCCGCAATGGGTCCCGCCCCCCGAAATGCTTAAGCGCAGGCCGGAGCTACCGCCCATGATCGCAGGCGGCGCGCCCAACAATCCGCTCGGGCCGCGCGCGCTCTATCTGTACCGCGACGGCGCCGACATAGGGTACCGCCTGCATGGCACGCTGGAACCATGGAGCATCGGCACCGACGCTTCCAGCGGCTGCATCCGCATGTTCCCGGAAGACATCATAGACCTATACCAGCGGTGCCCGATCGGCACCGCGGTGGAGGTCCTGCCGCACATCGCCGACCAGGCGCCCGCTTCCACCACTGTCGAATGATGGCGCACCATGAACCGCATGATTGAAAACACGCGTCGGCTGCTCGCCGCCGGCCTGCTGGTGGTGGCCGCATCCTGCTCGACCAGCAACACGCTGGCCCCGGCCACGCCCGATGTCACCAACGCCGAGATTGCCGGCTTCCAAAACGTGCAGCCGGGCAGCGAGGAGGATTTTATCCTCAATGTCGGCCGCCGCACCTTTTTCACGAAAGGTTCGGCGGAGCTCGATTCGGTCGCCAAGACCACCCTCGACACCCAGATCGCCTGGTTGGCAAAGTATCCGCGCTGGCTGCTCAAGCTGCAGGGTTTCGCCGACGATCCCGGCGCAAGCGAAACGGCGCTGTCGCAGCAGCGCGCCGATGCCGTGATGAACTACCTCGCCGCCGGCGGTATAGACCGCAACCGCATGTGGGCGAAGGGCTACGGCAAGGACAGGCTGGTCCGCGACTGTCCCGACACCGCCTGCAGGTCGCAGAACCGCCGCGTTGTGTCCAATCTGCGCGATGAGAGGGACGACTCGTAGGGCTGCTGTCTTGCTTGTCACCAAGTCAGAGTCTCACAGCGCGACGGAATTTACCCGTCTCTCCACTCCGGCCTGCATCATCCGCCAGCGCCCGCCTTGGCCTCCGGCATAACCTGCAGCAACGGTTGCGGGGATACTGCGATCTCTCCCGTGAAGGGCCGGTCGTGGGCGAGAATTAACAGAACGGATGCCGCCACACCGGTCGCAAAACTTCCAAGAGCGATCGCCGATGCCATTCGGTTGTCACTATGGACGACCGCGATCGCGAGAAGCGCACAGAAGGCTTGCAGGATCAGGCAGGCCCACTTCGTGGGGTTGACCTGTGCCGAGCTGACGAGAACCCGTTGGCGACGCGCCTCGAAGGCGTCTTCAAGCGCCCTCGTCATCTCGCGCTGCGCGATCTCCTGGCCGGGATTGCCTGGCGCCAAAGCCAGCGTCGTCCGCAGCGCCTCGTGAAGCGCCGGCGGGATTATGGTGAGGGTCGCCGCGCTCTCGGCCATCAGCGGCCACTCCTGGCTCGTCGTTTCCTCGATATAGCTGCGCACCAGCGCCTGCAGGCGCGCCTCGGGCTCCCCTGGAAAGCTGCTCGCCAGAACCACGACCGACCGCAACGCGCTGGCCTCACGATTGACTGCCGCATTGGCGCGATCGTTGTCGCTCCAGACCTGAGCCGCGGTGAACGCCACAAATAGGCCAAAGATGATCCCGAGCGGTGGCAACATGCCAGGCGAAAGCGCCTTGAATGACCGCGCCGTGGAGCCCGCAGACAGAGCGGCGATGACTTGGTGCAAGATGAGCGCGACGATATAGGTGGCCCCGAACACGACGACAGCCATCCAAGCGAGTGGAAGAGTATGCAACCAGCCACTCATAGTAGCCCCTGCCCGATCCTGAGAATTCGTCGTCAGGCGTTTGTAAGGCCGTCATTCCGCTCGTGGCAATGCCACTGTGTTCCTTAGTGTCGACAATCTCTACGCATGGCATCGAGTGTCAGCTTTGCGCCTCTTGTCGGCCGTTGAGGGGCACCTTTGCCAACTCGTGAAAGCAGACATTGCCGGCAACGAGGCTTGACGGTCGTGGTCGCGACTGACGCAAAGATCAGTCGAGGCTGATCCGCGTTCCCTTGGCGCCGTTGAGCAGCCGCTTGAGATGGAAGCTGGCGAGCTGGTCGTCCGGACATTTGCCGATCTGCGCGGCGAAAGCCGTAAGCGCGTTTGCATCGCCGGCCTCCAATCTGCCGAAGGCTTCAAGATAGCTGGCTGTCGAAGGATCATCATACTGCTTTGACGACAAAGGCTCGAACGCGCGCAGCGCCTCGGCCCTGCCGCGCAGCATTAGATCGCCGACCGGCCGTCCGCGGAAGCCGTCGACCCTTGCAGCGGCGCTCGCGCTGACGCAGATGCGCGTGCCCAGCTGCTTGTTGGCGCTTTCCAGCCGAGCCGCTATATTGATGGTGTCGCCATAGGCCGTGTAGTCGAAGAAGCGGCCTCCGCCGAAATTTCCGACCAGCGCCGGACCTGCATGGACACCGATGCGGGTCGTACCGACCGCGACGCCCTTGTCGCGCCAGCTATCGCGGAACGATTGCGACAGCGCGTCGAGTTCGAGCGCGCAGGCAACCGCGCGCGCCGCATGGTCCTGCTGCTCGCCAGGCGCGCCGAACAGCACATGCAGCGCATCGCCGACGATCTTGGCGACGGTGCCTTCATGCGCGAACACGACGTTGGTCATGCTGGCCAAATAGTCGTTGAGGAGCGCGCCTAGCGTGGCAGGGTCGATCGTTTCCACCAGCGTGGTGAAGCTGGTAATGTCGGTGAACAGCGAGGCGACCTCGCGCCACTGCCCGGCTAGCGCCGACCCGTCGGCGTCGCCAGCCAGCCGCTCGGCCAGATTGGGCGAGAAGTAGCGCGACAGCGATGCATGCGCGCGCTCCGCGAGCGCTTGCCGCCTATGCGCCTCGTGCAGCACCTCGCGATGCTTCAAGGTCTTGGCGATCGTGGTCTCCAGGTCGGCAAAGTCGATCGGCTTAGTGATGAAGTCGAAGGCGCCGCGGTTCATCGCAGTGCGGATGTTGGCCATATCACCGTAAGCGGAGACGATGACCGTCGAAAGCTGCTGCCCCTCGGCCTGCTGCAGCTTCTCCAGCAGCGAAAGGCCGTCCATACGGGGCATGTTGATGTCGCACAGCACCATGTCGATGTCGCTGTTGCCGTCGATGACGGACAGGGCGTCCACACCATCGCTGGCAAACAGGAAAATGACCGCGCCGTCGCGGATCTGACGCCGGAACTTCTGGACGATCAAGACTTCAAGGTCGGGCTCGTCGTCGACCACGAGGATGCGCGCCGTCACGCCACCATTCCCAGCCGCGTTTCGATCTGTTGCCTGAGCGCCGCAAAGTCGATCGGCTTGGTCATCAGCGCTTCGGCGCCGTCCTCCAGCGCCTTGCGCTTGGTTTCGGCGTCGCCATAGGCGGTGATCATGATGACCGGGACGTCGGGCCGCAGCACTTTGATCTTGGGCAGCAGCTCGAGCCCGCTCATGCCGGGCATGTTGATGTCGGACAGCACCAGGATCAGTGTCACCCCTTTGGCGTGGTCGATCTGCTCCAACGCATCGACCGCCGATTGCGCGAACTCCATGGTGAAGCGGCTGGCTCGGATGTCGCGGCGGAACTGCTGGCGAAACAGCGGCTCGACGTCGGGCTCGTCGTCAATGACCAGGATGAGGAGGCTCATACTTCACCTCCCGATTTTGCGAGCGAGGCCGCAGCGCGCGGCAGCACAATCCGGAACTCGGTGAACTCGCCTGGCTGGCTGTCGACGTCGATCGTGCCGGCATGCTGTTTGACGACGATGTCGTGGCTGAGCGACAGGCCGAGCCCGGTGCCCTCGCCGGCTGGCTTGGTCGTGAAGAATGGATTGAACATCTTCTCCTTCACCTCCGGCGGAATGCCAGTGCCGTTGTCGCGGATCCTGATTTCGACACGGTCGCCGAGACTCCTGGTGGCGGCGCAGAGCGTCGGCTCATAGCCCGTGCGTTTCGCCGCGGCGCTGCGCTTGGCCGTTGCATAAAAGCCGTTGGAGATGAGGTTGAGAAGCACCCGCGTGATCTCCTGCGGGTAGAGATCGACATCCCCCGCCTGCGGGTCGAAATTCCGCCTCAGCGTGACGTTGAATCCCGGCTTCTCGGCGCGCGCCCCGTGATAGGCAAGGTTCAGGCTCTCCTCCACGACGGCATTGATGTCGATCGGACGATGCTCTCCTGAACCCGCGCGCGAATGCAGGAGCATGTTCCTGACGATGGAATCGGCCCGCTTGCCGTGCTGGCCCACCTTGTCGAGATTGCTCTTGAGCATGGCTGTCAGCTCGGCGACCTCTTCGCGCACGGATGCCTCCAAAGGCGCTCCGGCCAGCACACTGCTCAAATCATCGATGAGCTCGCTGGAGAGCGCTGAGAAGTTGTTGACGAAGTTGAGCGGGTTCTTGATCTCGTGGGCGATACCGGCGGTCAACTGGCCGAGTGAGGCGAGCTTCTCCGTTTGCACGAGGCGGTCCTGCGCGGTCCTCAGATCTTCGAGCGAGCGTGACAATTCGCGGGTACGCGCCTGCACCTCGTCGAACAGCCGTACGTTCTCGATCGCTATGCCGGACTGGTCGGCAAACGTCTCGACAAGCTCGATCTGCCTCGGCGTGAAGTCCCGCACCTGTGACCGCGTCAGGGCGAACACTCCGACCGGCGCGCCTTCGCGCAAGATCGGAACGCATAGAATGGTTCGGTAGCCGCCGAGCTTCTGAAGCTGCGTTGCCCCGTAGTCCGGGTCGGCGAGCACGTCCGAAACGTGGACGGCGCGGGCTTCGAGGGCCACCCTTCCGGTGACGCTGTCGCGACCGGGGGCGAAGGGATTGGCTTTGGCGAAAGCCGCGGCTTCAGGCAAATTGCCGAAGTTGGCCGACCATCGGTAGAGATCGCCGTCGCGCTTGAAGATGACGCTCGTGTCCGCGTCGCACAGCTTGGCCGCTGATTCTGCCAGCGTGTCGAGAACCGGCTGCAGGTCGAATGTGGAACGGCTGATCGCCTTCAGAACATCCGCCGTTGCCGTCTGCTGCTGCAGCGACTCGCTTAGCTCCGCAGTCCGCGCCTTGACCTCATCAAACAGGCGGACATTTTCGATGGCGATCACGGCCTGGTCGGCGAAGGTCTTCAGAAGTTCGACTTGCTTAGCGGCAAGAAAGCCCGTCTCAGCACGCCCGACTGCTATGCAACCGATGGGCAGGCCGTCACGCAGCATCGGCACGGCGACAGCACTGCGCAGGCCCGAAAAAGCCGCCGCGGCGCGATGCGTGAATTCACTATCCAGGGTGAGGTCCGGGATCTGCGCCACGTCAAGATATAGAATTGCCCGTTCGGCAGCGCTGCCGCGAGTAGGTGCCACGGGAAAGGTGTTGCGCACGATCTCAACGCTTTCTTCGGTGATGCCGTAGTGCGCGACGAAATGGAGAAGCTCGCCGTCAAATCTGTAGACAAAGCAGAACTGTGCTTCGCACAGACGGGCGGCGCTTTGCGCGATCATATTAAACACTGGCTGCCCATCGGTGGGCGAGCGGCTGATAACGCTGAGCACATCGCTGGTCGCCGTCTGGTACTCCAGCGCCTCTGTGGCCTCCCGTGTCCGCTGCTGCACCTCCTCGAAAAGGCGGACGTTCTCGATCGCAATTACGGCCTGGTCGGCAAAGGTCTGGACAAGTTCGATCTGGCTATCGGTGAAGGCCCCGGGTTCAGGTCGCGTCATTGCGAAGACGCCAATTACCGATCCTTCGCGCATTAGCGGTACACAGAGCACAGCCGAATAACCTCCGAGTCGCGGAGCTTCGGGAAGGCCATGTTCGGTGTCCTTGGTAACATCCGGAATATGGACGACTGCCTTGTCGAGTGCTGTTCGGCCGACCCAGGATTGTCGGCTGATCGGACTCGGATTCGCCTCTTCATACGCGCGATATTCCGGGGTTTGCTCGTAGCCTGCCGCAAGGCGGAAGACGTCGCCGTCCCGCATAAAGATGCCAGACAATTTCGCACCGCAGAGCCTCACTGCAGAATCGATAAGTGTCTGCAGGACGCTCTGCAGGTTGAATGCGGAGCGGCTTATGACCTTGAGTACATCCGCGGTCGCGGTCTGCTGCTGCAATGCTTCGCCAAGCTCGGCGGTGCGCGCCTGTACCTCTTCGAAGAGCCGCACATTGCCGATCGCGATGACGGCCTGGTTGGCGAAAGTTTTGAGGAGGCCGATTTGGTTGTCGCTAAAGGGCCGCGCCTCGATGCGCCGGATCATAAGCGCTCCGATTGCTTTTCCTTCCTGCAACAGCGGAGTGGCGAGAATCGCGCGGAAACCAAGACGTTGAGCCATCATTCGGGCAGTTGCAAACTCCTCTCCAGCGATGGTCAGGTCGGGAACGTGGACCGGAACCCGATCCAATACGGCGCGGCCGGTAACGACGTCGCGCGCGACCGGCAAGCCAGCACCGTCAATCGGAATTGGTCCGTGATGCGCTCCCACTGCCAGCCTGCCGGAGCGCAGCAGATAGATCGTTGCGTCATAGGCGTCGCAGAGCCGAGCGGCACTTTCAGCGACGGCGTCCAGCACAGGCTGAATGTCCGTAGGGGACCCGGCGATCACTTGCAAAATCGCGCCGGTGGCCATCTGCTGTTCCAGCGACTCGGCTAGGTCGCGGTTGCGGGACTCGACCTCTTCGAACAGCCGCACGTTCTCGATCGCGATGACCGCCTGATCCGAAAATGTCTGCACCAGTTCGATTTCGCGCGTACTGAACGTCGAGACCGACGAGCGGGCGAGGACGAAGACGCCGGTCACGGCGCCGTCACGCATCAGCGGAACGCCCAGCAGGGTGCGGAAGCCGCCGAGCCGTTGGCCTTCGATGTTGGTATACTCCGGATCGTCGAGAACGTCGGCAATCTGCTCTACGGACCCGCTCTGGGCAACACGGGCGGCGATGCTGCCCCGGCCCGGCGTGACCGGGAGGTTGTTCATGTGGTCTTGGAATTCTTGGCTCCATCCGATCTGTACCGTCGGCTGCAACACGTCGCCCTGGCGCAGATAGATGTAGCCCATCCCGGAATGACAGAGGTCGGACGCGGACTTCACAAGCGTGTGCAGCACGGAATCGAGATCGAACACCGAACTGCTGATCGTCTTCAACACTTGGGCCGTCGCCGTCTGCTGATCCAGCGCCTCGGCCAGTTCACGATTGTGCCCCTCGACTTTCTCGATCAGACGAGCATTCTCGATGGCGATCACCGCCTGGTCGGCGAAGCTCTCGACCAGTTCGACTTGACGTGGTGAAAATAGCCCGATCGTCCGACGCCCCATGCCGAATACGCCGATGGTCTCCTGACCCCGCTTCAGCGGAACAGCAAGTACTCCGCGGAAACTCCCCATGATTGCCGCTTCCGGTCTTTCGTATTCTGGGTCTTCGAGCGCGTCCGCCACGTGGATCGTCAATCCCTCCAGCGCGGCGCGGCCCTGGAACGTCCCTCGTCCCACGACATGTGGGTTGGCTCGTTCGTAGGCATGCAGCTCGGCAGCCTGTCCGCCGCCTGCCATGAACCGCAGCGTATCGCCAACGCGCAATGTGATTGCGCCCATGTCCGCCCCAGCCAGGCGTATTGCCGAGTCGACCAGCGTCTGCAGTACCGGTTGAAGATCGAAGGCCGACCGGCTGATTGCCTTGAGCACATCGGCGGTCGCGGTCTGCTGCTCCAGCGCCTCGCCGAGATCGCGCGGGCGCGCCTGCACCTCCTCGAAGAGGCGGACATTTTCGATGGCGATGACGGCCTGATCGGCGAAAGTTTTGAGTAGCTCGACTTGTTTTTCGCTGAACGGTCTGACCTCCGTTCGGCGAATGACGAGCGCTCCAATGGCCTCGTCCTCACGCAGCAAAGGGGTGGCGAGAATTGTCCGGTGACCAAGCCGCAGCGCCATCGATCGGCCTGCAGGGAATTCGCCCTCCAGCGCGAGCAGATCATGCACGTGGATCGGCCTGCGATCGATCACCGCGCGGCCGGTGACCCACTCCCGCGTGATCGGAAAAGTGGCGAAGTCGATGGGGATCGGCCCGTGGTGTGCGCCAATGGCCAGCGATTCCCCTTGCCGCAGAAAGATCGCCGCGTCATAGGCGTCGCAGAGTTGTGCGGCGTTTTCCGCGACCGCATTCAGGACCGGTTGGATGTCGGTCGGCGATGCAGCGATCACCCTGAGGATCGCACTCGTCGCAGACTGCTGTTCAAGGAGATTGGCGACCTCCGCAGTGCGCACCTGATTTTCTTCGCGCGCCGCTGTCAACTCGGTTCGGAGCGAGCTGATAGCCATCTCAGAGTCGGAGTCGGACCCTCCCACTGAGTGCTCCTGTCTTTCTCTGCTCAGTGTCGGCTTTGGCCAGCCTAGCGTCAAGTTTGGTGACCTGCAACGTCCGTTTGTGACGCAACGCGGCCGCTTTGGTGATGCACCTGAGCGTATTGCTGACAGGGAATACGTCCGAGATGGGATCGTAGGTCGAGTGCCCGCTTCTTCGCACCTTGACCTAAAACCAGTCGGTCAGCTTCCGGCCCCATCTCAGCCATTATCGGCGCAAGCTTGATTGGCCCGAGCGTCGGATCCAGCGGCTTGGATACGGCGCCAATCAATTCCGGCCGTTGAGGTGCCGTACCCGCCGCAGTGCCGGGAACAGCCAGGCCCACAGGCCTGCGACCGCGACGGCGCCGATGCCGCCGATCACCACCGCCGGCACGGTGCCGATCAGCGCCGCCATGGTGCCGGCGCGGAATTCGCCGACCTCGTTGGAGGCGCCGACGAAGACCTGGTTCACCGCATTGACGCGCCCGCGCACCTCGTCAGGCGTCCACAGCTGGATCAGCGTCTCGCGGATATAGACGCTGAACATGTCGGTGGCGCCGAGCAGGGCAAGGGCCAGGATCGACAGCCAGGTGATGGTTGAAACGCCGAACAGAACCGTGACAGCGCCGAACAGACCGACGAAGCCCAGCATGATCTTGCCGGCATGGTCGCGGATCGGGTGGCCGGCCAGCCAGACTGCGACGCAGATGGCGCCGATGCCGGGTGCCGAGCGCAGCAGGCCGAGGCCCCAGGGTCCAAGCTCGAGGATGTCGCGCGCATAGACCGGCAGCAGCGCCGAGGCGCCCGACAGGAGCACGGCAAACAGATCGAGCGAGATGGCGCCGAGCACGATCTTCTCGCTCCAGATGTAGCGGAAGCCGGCAAACAGCGTTTCCATCGTCGGCTTGTCGGTGGCGGTCTGCTGGGCGGGCTTCGGAATGGTGAAAACGAGCAGCGCCGCAACCAGCATCAGGACGGCGGCGGTGATGTAGGCCGTCTCCGCCGAAAGCCCGTAGAGCAGGCCGCCGGCGACGGGCCCGACAATGGTTGCCGTCTGCCAGGCCGACGAATTCCAGGCGATCGCATTGGCGAAGTCCTCCGGCGGCACCAGATTGGCGAACAGCGAGGATGAGGCCGGTCCATAGAAGGCGCGCGCTATGCCGAACATCGCAAGCACCACAAAGATCGGCAGCGGGCCGGCGAGGCCGCGCAACGTAAGCAGCAAGAGCGCAACCGCACAGCCCGCTTCGATCAGCGACGACAAGGTCATGATCAGGCGGCGGCCGAAGCGGTCGGCGACGACGCCGGTGACCAACACCAGGAGCAGCGACGGCAGGAACTGGACGATGCCGACGATGCCGAGGTCGAAGGGATCGCGGGTCAGATCGTAGACCTGCCAGCCGACGGCGACGGAGACGATCATGGTGGCGAAGGTGGTGAGGAAGCGCGCCGCCCAGTAGCTGAGGAAGGGCCTGTGCCGGAAGGCGGCATAGCGCTGGTCCGGCGATGTCTGTTCGGCAGTCATGGAGAGAAAGGCCCCGTTGCGAAAAAGGCCGGCGGGGCAACTTCCACGATGGGCGCTGGTCCGGCCAGATGACCTTCTAGCAAAGATCGCGGCGGGATGTGTGGCAGAATCGGCGCTGGATCAAGAAAATTCCGGCTGGCGGCAACGCGGGACGGAAAGTCAGTCCCTTAGCGCGGCGGAGATGGCCTCCAGCCCGCCGCGCAATTCGGCCTCCTTCGGCCAGCCGAAGCCGATACGGAAGAAGCGCTTAGGCATCTCGAACCAATGGCCGGGGCCAACATAGGTGCCATGGTCTTCCAGCAGCCTTGCGTAGAAGCGGTCGAGGTCGAAATCGGCGCCGACATTCAGGCGAGGGAAGCCGACGCCGCCGCCTTCCGGCCGCACCCAGCCGACCAGCGGCTCGCGGTCTATCCAGGCCTGGACGATGTCGCGGCGCTTGGCCATGTCGGGCAGCAGTGTCGCCAAAAAGGCGTCGCGCCGCTGGAGCATGCCGCGCGCGATGGCTTCGTCGATGACGCTGCCGCAGATGCCGATCTGCTCCTTGGCGGCGAGGAACCTTTCCTGGAGCGCGGTGTCGCGCGTGACCAGCCAGCCGATGCGGACGCCGGGAATGCCGAAAGCCTTTGACAGCGACGAGACGCTGATCGCCGAGCGGCTCAGCGATGCCGCCGCCGGCAGGCGCCGCCCGTAGGAAAGGTCGCGATAGGTCTCGTCGACCAGCAAATGGCATTGCCGGCTTTCGGCCAGCGCCACCAGCGCGTCGAGATCGGCCCGGCCCATCATCGTGCCTGTCGGATTGTGCGGGCAGGTGACGCTGATCAGGCGGGTGTTAGGCCGCATCGCCGCGGCGAGACGATCGACATCGACGGCGAAGTCGTCGTCGAAGTCGAGGTCGACATAGGAGATGGCGCAGCCGATCGCCCGGGGCGTCTCGATGTTGGTGGCGTAGTTGGGCCTGACGACGACGAGGTGGTCGCGCTCGGACAGCAGCGCGGTCGAGATGATGAACAGCGCGCCGGCGGCACCCGCGGTGACCAGCACGTCATCCGGCGAAAGCCCGTCGTCCTGTGCCGCGACCAGGGCGCGCAATTCCCGGTCGCCGCGATGTTCGCCGTAGAACAGCGTCAGATCCGGCAGCGACAGACCCATGTCGGAGAGCTTCTGGTCGGCGATCGAGCTTTCGGAGAGATTGAAGCGGATGCGGTCGTAGCCGTATTCCTCCGGCGCCTCCTTCTCGATCACCATCCGTGCGTAGTTCATGGCTGCCCCCGACACTGTCGGGGTTATCCAAGCCCAAAAGCATGAAGCCTGCCAAGGCGGATTCGCCGGCAGGCTTCTGTTCCAGTCGTTGAAACTATTGGCTCAGCGCCGTGGGTAGCTCAGGCCGAAACCTTTTTCCTGCCCCTGGTCTTGACCGGCTCGGCGGCCTTGCGGCCAAGGCCGATCGACTTCGCCAGCTCGGAACGCGAGGCGGCATAGTTGGGGGCGACCATCGGGTAGTCGGCCGGCAGGCCCCACTTGGTGCGGTAGGCTTCCGGCGTCAGCCCGAAATGGACGCCAAGATGGCGCTTCAGCGATTTGAACTTCTTGCCGTCCTCGAGGCAGATGATGTAGTCCGGCGTCACCGAACGCCTGGGATTGACCGCGGGGACGAGCGGCGCGGCGACCGGTTCGGGCGGCTGGCCGAGGCTGCTGATCGAGGCGCTGACGCTGGCGATGAGCTCGCTGAGGCCGGAGGCAGGCAGACGGTTCTTCTCGACGTAGGCGGAAACGATGTGGGCGGTAAGCTCGAGCAGGTCGATTTCCTTGCGAGCGTCATTGCTGTCGTCGGCCAATTTATTTCTCCGTCGGTAGGGGGTGGCGCGACTCCTAGTCGGCAAATCTGCTCAACGCAATGAGTTCGCGCCGCGAAACACGTTATTTTGAATAACTATACTGAGATGTAATACTATCAGACGATCAGCGCCTTGTCGCGCCACAGTCGAAAACCGCCTTCGAAAGCACGCGTATTGTCGCCGCGCCTGGAATCGGCGGGCATTTGATCAAGCTTGTCGACGTTGCCGCCGCCGATGACGACGTAGTCGGGCTGCAGGGCGGCGCGAAGCCTGTCGACGACGTCGAACACGGATTTGCGCCATTTCCTCTTGCCGCGCTTCTCCAGCCCGCGCTCGCCGACATAGTCCTCGAAGCTGCCGCCCTTCTTGTAGGGAAGGTGGGCGAGTTCCATCGGCTGGGCGACATTGTCGACGATCATAGCGGCGCCGAGGCCGGTGCCGAGGCCGAGGAACAGCATGCGCCCGCCCTCATAGCTGCCGATGGCCTGCATCAGCGCGTCGTTGATCACCTTCACCGGCTTGCCGAAGGCGGCGGCGAAGTCGTGGCCCGCCCAACCCTTGCCGAGATTGGCGGGGTCGGCGAAAGGCCGGTTGTGGGCGACCGGGCCGGGGTAGCCCATCGAGATCACGTCATAGGAGAGGCCCTCGGCCAGCGTCTTCACCGAGGCGATCATCTGCTGCGGCGTCAGGCCGGGGCCGGACTCGGCGCGGCGCATCTCGCCGCCGGCGCTGGTCAGGATCTTGACGTGCGAGCCGCCGATGTCGATCGTCAGCACGATCGGTTCCGCGTCCGCCGCCGCCGGCTTTGCCGCCTTGGCCATGTCGTTGCCTCCCGCGCTTATTTCGATGGGTTGATCCAACCGTTCGGCGGGCCGAAGCCGTTCATGGCATCGGCCGGTCCCCAGCTCTTCGGCGCGTAGACGTGCGGCGCCGTCGTGTCGCCAAGCACCGGGCCGACAATGCGCCAGGCAAGCTCGGCCGCATCCTGGCGGGTGAACAGCTGGCCGTTGCCGTTCATGGCGTCGCCGATCAGCCGCTCATAGGGCGGCATGTCGCCCTTCGAGTCGTCGAGCGCCGTCAGTTCCACCTGCTCGCCGACCATGTCGTCGCCGGCCACCTTGCGCTGGGCGCCGATCGAGATCGCCACCTGCGGGTCGATGCGGAAGCGGACATAGTTGGCGTCGTCCGGTTTGATCGGGTCGAAGACATCGAGCGGCGGCCGCTTCAGCCGCACGATCACCTCGGTGGCATGCACCGGCATATTCTTGCCGGCGCGGATGAAGAAGGGCACGTCCTGCCAGCGCCAGGTGTCGACGAAGAAGCGGACCGCGGCGAAGGTCTCCACCGGGGAGTTGGGCTTGACACCCGGCTCCGCCAGATAGCCGTCGAACTGGCCGCGCACGACATCTTCCTTGGTCAGCGTGCGGATGGCGCGGAGCACCTGCACCTTCTCGTCGATCAGGTCGTCGGCCGAGCGGCCGACCGGCGGCTCCATGGCGAGCAGCAACAATATGTTGAGCAGGTGGTTCTCGATGACATCGCGGATGCAGCCGACATCGTCATAGAATTTGCCGCGACCGTCGATGCCGAAATCCTCGGCCATGGTGATCTGCACGCTCTCGACGAAATTGCGGTTCCAGATCGGCTCGAGGAAGGCATTGGCGAAGCGGAAATAGAGCAGGTTCTGGATCGCTTCCTTGCCGAGATAGTGGTCGATGCGGAAGATCGACTGCTCGTCGAACACCAGGTGCAGCACCCGGTTCAGCCAGCGCGCCGACTGCAAATCGTGGCCGAAGGGCTTTTCCACCATCAGCCGCGCGCCGCGCGCGGTGCCGGACTGCTCCAGCCCCTGGACGACGGTCTCGAACATGGTCGGCGGCACCGCCATGTAGTGCAGCGGGTGCTGGGCGGAGCCGAGTGCTGTCTTCAGTTTCTCGAAGGTCGCGCCGTCGCGGTAGTCGCCGCTGACATAGCGCAGTTGCGAGGCCAGCTTGGCGAACACCGTCTCGTCGACGCTGCCCAGCGCGGTGGCGATGCCGTCGCGGGCGCGCGCCTGCAATTTGCCGATGTCCCAGGGGTCGAAGGCGACGCCGATCACCGGCTCGGTCAGCGTCGCCTTGGCGACCATCTGGTAAAGTGCCGGGAATATCTTCTTGTGGGCGAGGTCGCCGGTCGCTCCGAAGAGCACCAGCGTGTCGGACCGTTCCTGGCTCATCAATGTCTTCCCCCGCACTCAGGCGCCGGTCTTCGGCTTCTCGACATGGCCGCCGAAGGCGTAGCGCATGGCGGAGAGCAGCTTGTCGGCGAATTCGGATTCGCCTTGCGAGGAGAAGCGGTCGAACAGCGCCGAGGACAGCACCGGCGCCGGCACGCCGGTGTCGATCGCCGCCTTCAGCGTCCAGCGGCCTTCGCCGGAATCCGAAACGCGACCGCCGAACTGCGTCAGCGCCGGGTCGTTCTTCAGCGCGCCGGCGGTGAGATCGAGCAGCCAGGAGCCGATGACGCTGCCGTGACGCCAGACCTCGGCGACCTGCGGCAGGTCGATGTCGAACTGGTAGTATTGCGGGTTCTCTAGCGGGCTGGTCTCGGCGTCGGCGGTGCGCGCGCGCTTGCCGGCATTCGCCGACTTCAGGATGTTGATGCCTTCCGCATAGGCGGCCATGACGCCGTATTCGATGCCGTTGTGGACCATCTTGACGAAATGGCCGGCGCCACTCGGCCCGCAATGCAGATAGCCGTAGGGCGCGGTGCCGGCGTCCTTGGCCGGCGTGCTGCCGGCGTCGGCGCCGGGCGCCAGCGTGGCGAAGATCGGATCGAGATGGCGAACCGCCTCGTCCGGGCCGCCGATCATCAGGCAGTAGCCGCGATCCAGGCCCCAGACGCCGCCGCTGGTGCCGACATCGACATAGTTGATGCCCTTGGC
>NZ_RZOS01000529.1:0-3493 GCF_004022605.1 Mesorhizobium sp. M4B.F.Ca.ET.089.01.1.1 | reverse complement strand
ACACCGCGCAGCGTTTCGGCATGCGCGTCGCGGCCGAGCGCGATGCCCGCACCGTCCAGATCAGGCGGCCGAAGAACGTCTCGGCGGCGCGCTTCTATGCCGAGATCGAGAATCTGGTCGTGGAATCGGACACGCCGGCCCGCGTCGTCATCGACGAGCGCACCGGCACCATCGTCATCGGCAACAACGTCAAGATCGCGCGCGTGGCGATCAGCCATGGCACGCTCACGGTGCGCATCACGGAGGCGCCGAAAGTCGTCCAGCCCGAGCCCTTTTCCAAGGGCGTGACCGCCATCGAGCCCTTCACCGCCATCGAGGCCACGCGGCCCGACGCGCGCGTCGCCGTGCTCGACGGACCAAATCTCGAAACGCTGGTTTCCGGCCTCAACCGTCTCGGCGTCAAGCCGGACGGCATCATCGCCATCCTGCAGGGCATCAAATCGGCCGGCGCCCTGCAGGCCGATCTGGTCCTCCAATAGGCCATGCCGATGATCGCTCCCCGCCAACCCATCCGCAACGCCAGGCCGGCGATGGTCGCCTCGACCCTTGCCGTGATCCTGCTTCTCGCCGGCGGCCAGGCCCGCACCGAGGAAGCGGTGCGCCAGGTGCTGCCCGGCGGGCAGGCGCCGGCGACGCCGCAGCAGCTGAAGCGGGAGAAGGCGCCGGACGAAAGCGAGATCCAGCGCTTCTGCTCCAACATCGCCGACGCCGCCCGCGACCGTCGCTATGCCTTGCAGGCGCAGGAGCTGAAGGAGCTGCAGGCCGGCATCGACCAGCGCATGAAGGCGCTGGAGGACAAACGCGCCGAATACGAGCAATGGCTGAAGCGGCGCGAAGTGTTCCTGGCGCGCGCCGAGGACAGCGTCGTCAAGATCTATGCCGGTATGAAGCCCGACGCCGCGGCCGAACGCCTGGCGATGGTCAATGTCGAACTCGCCGCCGCCATCCTGATGAAGCTGGATTCGCGCAAGGCCGGCGTCATCCTCAACGAAATGGACCAGAAGGCGGCGGCAGCGCTCACCGGCATCATGGCCAGCGCTGCGCGAAGGGTTGATCCGTCATGAAGTGCAAGATGCTCATCCTGGTCGCGGTCGCGGCGCTGTCCGGCTGCGGCACCGATCTCAAGGAGGTCGGCAGGGAGCCTTCACTGTCTCCGGTCGGCTCCGGCATCACAGGCAGCGTCAACGCCCCCTACAGCTACCCCGAGCCGCCGGCAGCACCGGTCAAGAAATTCTCGCTGTGGGACGATCGCCAGAGCCGGCTGTTCACCGACCCCAGGGCGTTGCGCGAAGGCGACATCCTGACCGTCAACATCAAGCTCAACGACAAGGCCAACTTCAAGAACCAGAACGACAGGAGCCGCACCGCGGCGCGCAAGCTCGGCTATGACATCACCCTCGGGTGGGAGGGCAACAGCACCAGCGGCAAGGGCGATGCCGGCCTGAGCTCCAGCACCGAAACCAATGCCGACGGCGAGATCAAGCGTTCCGAAAACCTCGAGCTAAACGTCGCCGCCGTCGTCACCGAAGTGCTGCCCAACGGCAATCTGATGATCAGGGGCTCGCAGGAAGTGCGTGTCAACTACGAGCTCAGGGTGCTCACCATCGCCGGCATGGTGCGTCCGTCCGACATCGGCGCCGAGAACACCATCCCCTACGAGCGCATCGCCGAGGCGCGCATCTCCTATGGCGGCCGCGGCCGCGTCAGCGAGGTTCAGCAGCCGGCCTATGGCCAGCAGATCCTCGATCAGGTTCTCCCCTTCTAGGACGGACTGGCTCGGAAAATCACACCATGGCCAATGTCGAGCAAGTCGAGCAGAAGAAGGGACCATCGCTGGTCGTCCAATTCGCCATGCTCCTGGTGGTGACGGTCGCCGCCGTCGGCATGGGCTGGCTGTCCGGCGGCTATCTGAAGGGCACCGATGCCCCGGCCTCGGTGCCGGTCGCTCCTGAAAACGAAGGCAGCAGCGAGAAGCCCGCCGAGCCCGGCAAGGAGGTTGCCGGACCGACACTTGTCCAGCTGGCGCCGATAACCACCAACCTGGCGTCGCCGGCCGAGGTCTGGATAAGGCTTGAGGCATCGGTGTTCTACGACACGCCGCAACCGGCGGAAATGACCGAGCAGATCCACCAGGACCTGCTGGCGCTGGTGCGCACGCTGAAGATGCATCAGATCGAGGGCGCCAGCGGCTACCAGCATCTGAAGGCCGACCTCGAGGACCGCGCCACCATCCGCAGCGGCGGCCATGCCAAACAGATTCTGATCAGGACATTGCTGCTCGAATGAGAAAATACCTTCTCGCCGCCACGCTCCTGGTCCTTGCCACCTCCGTCGCCGCGGCCCAGCAGCTGGATCTCGGTGCCATCGGCAAGGCCGACGGCACGACCGTCGGCTACCTGATCCAGATGTTCGGCCTGCTCACCGTGCTGTCGGTGGCGCCGGGGCTTTTGATCATGGTGACGAGCTTCACCCGCTTCGTCATCGCCTTCTCGATCCTGCGCGCCGGCATCGGCCTGCAGTCGACGCCGGCCAACCTGATCCTGATCTCGCTGTCGCTGTTCATGACTTTCTACGTCATGGCGCCGACCTTCGATCAGGCCTGGAACACCGGCGTCAAGCCGCTGATGGACAACCAGATCACGCAGGCGGAAGCGTTCGAGAAGATCTCGGACCCGTTCCGCACCTTCATGCTGCACAATGTGCGCGACAAGGATTTCGACCTCTTCGCCGACCTCGCCCGCGAACGCGGCCAGACCGTCTCGCGCGACACCGTCGACCTGCGCATCCTGGTGCCCGCCTTCATGATCTCGGAAATCCGGCGCGGTTTCGAGATCGGCTTCCTGATCGTGCTGCCGTTCCTGGTCATCGACCTGATCGTCGCCACCATCACCATGGCGATGGGCATGATGATGCTGCCGCCGACCGTGGTGTCGCTGCCGTTCAAGATCCTGTTCTTCGTGCTGATCGACGGCTGGAACCTGCTTGTCGGCAGCCTGGTGCGGTCCTTCACCTGACCTGTCGATATTGATCGTCAGCGTTGCGTAACTGGCGCCGCGCCGCCGCGCCCAGATTTCCTGCAATATATTTTCGGTTAACCGTCGCGTTTAGGCCTTTGGTAGGGACTTGCCAGCATAGTCCCCCCAGATGGCGGGTGATCTCAATCAACGATCATTGGCATGATGCCGCACCGTCATACCGGAAAAGCCGGTATGTCAAAAAAACACGTGTAAAATCAAGGTACGAGTAGCCATGTCCAGTATCATGACCAATTCCTCGGCGCTGACCGCGCTGCAGAGCTTGAACAACACCAACAAGCAGCTCGAGACCACCCAGTCGCGTATTTCGACTGGTTACCGCGTCGCCACCGCCTCCGACAACGCCGCCTACTGGTCGATCGCCACCTCGATGAAGTCGGACAACAAGGCGCTCTCGGCCGTACAGGACTCGCTCGGCCTCGGCGCCGGCAAGGCCGACACCGCCTACACCGCCATCA
>NZ_RZOS01000528.1:0-3498 GCF_004022605.1 Mesorhizobium sp. M4B.F.Ca.ET.089.01.1.1 | reverse complement strand
GCCTACGTGCTGGCCGGCGGGCGCGGCAGCCGTCTCAAGGAACTGACCGACCGCCGCGCCAAGCCCGCGGTCTATTTCGGCGGCAAGACGCGCATCATCGATTTCGCGCTGTCCAATGCGCTGAACTCCGGCATTCGCCGCCTCGGCGTCGCCACCCAGTACAAGGCGCATTCGCTGATCCGCCACCTGCAGCGCGGCTGGAACTTCCTGCGCCCCGAGCGAAACGAGAGCTTCGACATCCTGCCGGCCAGCCAGCGCGTCTCCGAGACGCAGTGGTATGAAGGCACGGCCGACGCCGTCTACCAGAACATCGACATCATCGAGGCCTACGGCCCCGAATACATGGTGATCCTGGCCGGCGACCACATCTACAAGATGGACTACGAGCTGATGCTGCGCCAGCATGTCGACGCCAATGCCGACGTCACCGTCGGCTGCCTCGAAGTGCCGCGCATGGAAGCGACAGGCTTCGGCGTCATGCATGTCGATGCCAAGGACACCATCATCTCCTTCATCGAGAAGCCGGCCGACCCGCCCGGTATCCCCGACAAGCCGGACTTCGCCCTGGCCTCGATGGGCATCTATGTGTTCAAGACCAAATTCCTGATGGAGCAGCTGCGCCGCGACGCCGCCGAGCCCGGCTCCAGCCGCGACTTCGGCAAGGACATCATCCCCTATGTCGTCCAGCACGGTAAGGCGATCGCGCACCGCTTCGCCAAATCCTGCGTGCGCTCGACGGCCGAGAACGAGGCCTATTGGCGCGACGTCGGCACGGTCGACGCCTATTGGGAGGCCAATATCGACCTGACCGACGTCACGCCCGAACTCGACCTCTACGACCGCGACTGGCCGATCTGGACCTATGCCGAATTGAAGCCGCCGGCAAAATTCGTGCATGACGAGGATGGCAGGCGCGGCTCGGCGGTTTCCTCGCTGGTCTCGGGCGACTGCATCGTCTCCGGTGCTTCGCTGAAGAAAAGCCTGATCTTCACCGGCGCGCGCATCAATTCCTATTCGACGCTCGAAGAAGTCGTCATGCTGCCGGACGTGCATGTCGGCCGTAACGCCAGGCTGAAGCGCGTCGTCATCGACCATGGCGTGCGCATCCCGGAAGGACTGGTGGTGGGCGAGGATGCCGCCCTCGACGCCAAGCGCTTCCGCGTCTCGGAGAAGGGCATTTGCCTCGTCACCCAGGACATGCTCGACAAGCTTAAACTGTAGACAGGATGGGATCATTAAGCGCATGCAGGTTCTGTCGGTCACGCCCGAAATCTTCCCGCTGATCAAGACCGGCGGGCTTGCCGACGTGACCGGCGCCTTGCCGATCGCGCTGGCCGGCAAGGGCGTCGCCATGCGCACCCTCATCCCCGGCTACCCTCAGGTGATGGCCGCCTTCAAGAAAAAGAAGGCCGTCTACCAGTATCCGCTGCTGCAGGGTGGCAAAGCCTCTATCCATGCCGTTCAGATCGCCGGGCTCGACCTCTTTGTGCTCGACGCGCCGCATCTGTTCGACCGGCCGGGCGGCCCCTATGGCAATGCCACCGGCGCCGACTGGCCAGACAATTGGCGGCGCTTCGCCGCACTCAGCCAGGTTGGCGGCGACATCGCCGGCGGCGCCATCTCCGGCTACCAGCCCGACATCGTGCACGCCCATGACTGGCAGTCGGCGATGGCGCTTGCCTATATGCGCTACGGCAAGGCGGTCGGCGTGCCGTCGCTGATCACCGTGCACAACCTCGCCTTCCAGGGCCAATTCGGCGCCGGCATCTTCGGCGAACTCGGTCTGCCGGGCGTGGCGATGGCGCTCGACGGCGTCGAATACTATGGCGGCGTCGGCTATCTCAAGGCCGGCCTGCAGGCCGCCTGGGCGATCACCACGGTGAGCCCTACTTACGCGCAGGAGATCCGCTCGCCGGAATTCGGGATGGGCCTCGACGGGCTGATCAACATGCGCGCCATCGATCTCCACGGCATCGTCAACGGCATCGATGTCGACATCTGGAATCCCGAGACCGACAAGCATCTTGTGGCCAATTATTCGGCCGAGACGCTTGCTGCGCGGGCCAAGAACCGCAAGGCGGTGGAGGACCGTTTCAATCTCGAGAGTGACGACAGTCCGATCGTCTGCGTCGTCAGCCGGCTGACCTGGCAGAAGGGCATGGACATTTTGGCTGCGGTCGTCGACGGCATCGTCACCGCCGGCGCGCGCCTCGCCATCCTCGGCTCCGGCGACGCCGGCCTCGAAGGCGCGCTGCTTGCTGCCGCCGCCCGCCATCGCGGCCGCATCGGCGTCGTCGTCGGCTATGACGAGGCGCTCTCGCACATCATGCAGGGCGGCTGCGACGCCATCGTCATCCCGTCGCGTTTCGAGCCTTGCGGGCTGACTCAGCTCTACGGCCTTCGCTATGGCTGCGTGCCGGTCGTCGCCCGCACCGGCGGGCTGGCCGACACCATCATCGATGCCAACGAGGCAGCGATATCGGCGGGCGTTGCGACCGGCTTCCAGTTCGCGCCGAACAATGGCGGCGCGCTCGTCCATGCCGTTCACCGGCTGGTCAGCGCGCATGCCAATCCCGCCGTTTGGAGCTCGATCCAGCGCCAGGGCATGAAGGCCGATGTCTCCTGGGACAGGAGCGCCGAGAAATATGTCGAACTCTATCGCCTGCTGCTTTCGAAAAGGGTTGCCTGAATCATGATACGGACCGTCGCCACCAAACCCTATCTTGACCAGAAGCCCGGCACCTCCGGCCTGCGCAAGAAGGTGCCTGTGTTCCAGCAGGAGCACTATGCGGAGAACTTCATCCAGTCGATCTTCGACGCTCTGGAAGGGTTCGAGGGCGAGACGCTGGTGATCGGCGGCGACGGCCGCTTCTACAACCGCGAGGTCATCCAGAAGGCCATCGCCATGGCTGCCGCTAACGGCTTCGGCAAGGTGATGGTCGGGCAGGGCGGCATCCTCTCGACGCCGGCCGCCTCCAACATCATTCGCAAATACAAGACCTTCGGCGGCATCATCCTGTCGGCCAGCCACAATCCGGGCGGCCCGCACGAGGATTTCGGCATCAAGTACAATGCCGGCAATGGCGGCCCGGCGCCGGAGAAGATCACCGACGCGATCTTCGAGAAGACCAAGACGATTTCGAGCTTCAAGATCGCCGACATCGGCGCGATAGACATCGACAAAATCGGCACGGTCAAGGCTGGGGGTATGACGGTCGAGGTGATCGATCCGGTCAGCGACTATGCCGAGCTGATGGAAAACCTTTTCGACTTCGATGCCATCCGCGCCAATTTCAAATACGGCTTCCGCATGCGCTTCGACGCCATGCATGCGGTGACCGGCCCCTATGCCAAGGAGATCCTCGAGCGCCGGCTCGGCGCGCCGAGCGGCACCTGCCGCAACTTCAAGCCGCTGCCGGACTTCGGCGGCCATCATCCGGATCCGAACCTGGTGCACGCCAAGCATCTCTATGACGAGATGATGGGCCCGGACGCGCC
>NZ_RZOS01000527.1:0-3503 GCF_004022605.1 Mesorhizobium sp. M4B.F.Ca.ET.089.01.1.1 | reverse complement strand
CCACGACGAGAAGGAGCGGTCGGACAGCCTGCCGTTGACCAGCACCTGCGGCACGCGGCGGGCGCCGAGTTCCAGCATGGTCATCGGCCAGATCTCCGATTCGGCGATGATCGCCAGGTCCGGCCGCCAATGGTCGAGGAAGCGGCTGACGGCGGGCTTCAGGTCAAGCGGCACGTATTGATGGATGATGCGGTCACCCAACCGCTCGTCGGCAACCTGGGCGGAGGTGACCGTGCCGGTGGTGAGCACGATGTTGACGCCATAGTCGAGGATGCTCTTGACCAGCGGCACGACGGCGATGGTCTCGCCGACGCTGGCCGCATGGATCCAGATCACCGGTCCTTCCGGACGCGGCCGGCCGGCGACACCGTAGCGCTCGCGCCGGCGCACGCGATCTTCCTTGCCCCTGGAGGTGCGCCAGGCGACATAGGGGCCGATCAGCGGATAGGCGGCGGCGCCCGCGTAGCGGTAGGCCGACAGCATGGCGCGCGCCCAGCGCTCGCTCATTTCGAACCGTCCACGAGGCGATAGGCCTCGGCAGTTGCGGCGTTGATCGCGTCGGTGACTTCCTGGCGCTTGCGTTCCATCTCGGCGTCGTCTGCATCGGCCGGCACGAATACCGGCGGCCCGACGATAACCGCTGAGCGGCCGAAAGGCAGGTTTATGGTGGTCTTATCCCAGCTTTTTTCAAGCACCTTGCGGCGGCTGGTGGCGATCGCCGAAGGCAGGATCGGCCGGCCGGACAGCCGCGCCAGAAGCACGACGCCCATCCCGGCGTCGCGCGGCGTGCCGTGCGGAATGTCGGCGATCATGGCCACGTTCTTATCGGCGGCGAGCGATTTCTTCAGGGCAATCAAAGCCTTGGCGCCACCCTTGTCGAGATGCCTCGTACTGTCGCGGCCACCGGAGCCGCGCACCGCCTCGATGCCGAACTTCTCAAGCATCAACGCGTTGAGCTCGGCATCCGCGCTGCGCGAGACCATGGCGACCAGCTTCCGGCCTTTCGGGTAATAGGCGGGCGTCAGCAGGTGCTGGCCGTGCCAGAGCGCGATGATACCGGGCTCCAGATGCGCGTAGGCGCCGCCGGCGACCTGAGTCGACCCCTTGACCAGCGGGCTCGTCAGGCGAACCAGACGGACAAAATTGGCGAACAGGCCGGCGATGAAGCTTTTGACGAACCGCGACTGCGCCAGCGGCTCGCGAATCCTGCGCCAGAGCGTCTTGCCGCCACGCCTGACCGTATGGGCGGGCTGCCCCTTCACCGCTTCATGCTCCAACGGTGTCAACCGGCGGCCTTCACGTCTGGGTCGAGCAGCCGGTGCAGGTGAACGACGAAATAGCGCATATGGGCATTGTCGACGCTGGCCTGCGCCTTGGCTTTCCATGCCGAGTGCGCGGACTGGTAGTCGGGATAGATGCCGACGATGTCGAGTCCGTCGAGGTCGCGGAATTCGGTTCCGCCGAGCTTCTTCAACTCGCCACCAAATACCAGGTGCAAAAGCTGTTTCTTTCCGTCTTCCACGGCCATGTCGGTCCTTCACATATCGTGAGTTTGCAAAGGTCTAGACCAAAGCCGCCGACTTTGGAACCTTTGATGATGGTTCAACTTTCCAGCCCGGCGATGACGCCGGCAAGCACGTCGAGCAGCTCGCCGCTGCCGGCGGCCAGCGCGCCGTGGTGGATCACCGCGCCGGCATAGCGCGGCGGCCGGCCTTGTCTGTCGAGCAAGGCGCCGCCCGCCTCGCGCAGGATGAGGTCGGCGGCGGCGATGTCCCAGTCATGCGCGTTGGGCTTGACGAAGGTGGCGTCGAGCTTGCCGGCGGCGATCATCGCCAGCCGGTAGGCAAGCGATGGAATATAGGGCATGCGGTGCAACCGGCCCTGCCACGCCTCCGGCAGCAGGTCGACCAGCGGCTTCGGGCCGCCGATATCCACATTGTCCGGCAGCGCGCGCACGCGAATCCGCTCGCCGTTGAGGAAGGCGCCTTCGCCGGGCAGCGCCCAGTAGGTCTCATGCTTGGCCGGGCATTCGAGGACGCCGGCAAGCGTCACCCCGTTTTCCACCACCGCGACGCTCACGCACCAGGAGTGCAGGCCATCGAGAAAACCACGCGTGCCGTCGATCGGGTCGACGACGAAGGTGCGGTGCGCGGCAAGCCTGGCATGGTCGTCGGCGGTTTCCTCCGATAGCCAGCCGTAACCCGGCCGCGCCTTGAGCAAGGTCTGGCGAAGATAGGCGTCGGCCGCGTGGTCGGCCTCGCTGACCGGCGAAGTGCCACCCTTCATCCAGACTTGCGGGTTGTTGCCGAAATAGCGCATGGCGATCGCGCCCGCCTCGCGGGCGGCGTCGCGCAGCAGAGCGAGGTCCTCGCGGGCCCCGGTCAGGACGGTCGGATCAGGCGCCGGCAAGGGTCATGCCTTCGATGAGCAGCGTCGGTGCCGCGGTGCCGAAATTGCGGTCGAGGTCGCTCGCCGGCACCATATTGAGGAACATGGTCTTCAGATTGGAGGCAATTGTCACCTCGGCGACCGGATAGGTGAGCTCGCCATTCTCGATCCAAAATCCGGAGGCGCCGCGGCTGTATTCGCCGGTCACCATGTCGACGCCCTGGCCAAAGACTTCAGTGACATAGAAGCCGCGCTTCAGCGACTTGATGAGGTCTTCCGGCGTCCGCTCGCCCGGCTCGATGGCGAGATTGGTCGAGGACGGCGAGACCGAGGAGCCGCTGCGCGAGCCTCGCCCGTTGGTGACAAGGCCGAGCTCACGCGCGGCCGAGGTCGACAGGAACCAGTGGTTGAGCACGCCCTTGTCCACCATCAGCAGTTTCTCGCCTTCGACGCCTTCGCCGTCAAAAGGGCGTGAGGCCTGGCCGCGGCGCCTCAGCGGCTCGTCGGTGACGGTGATCGCCGCCGCGGCGACCTGCTTGCCCATCATCTCGCGCAGGAAACTGGTCATGCGCGCCACCGCGGCGCCATTGATGGCGCCGGCGAGATGGCCGGCGATGCCGCGCGCGACGCGCGGATCGAACACGACGTCGACCGGTCCGGTCGCCGCCTTGCGAGCGCCGAGGCGGCGCACGGCGCGCTCGCCGGCCTTGCGGCCGATCGCTTCGGGCGCGTCGAGATCGGCGAAATGCTGGCGCGACGAGAACTCATAGTCGCGCTCCATGCCGGTGCCCTCGCCGGCAATGACACTGGTCGAGCGCGAGAAGCGCGAGGCGACATACTGGCCGACAAAACCGTGCGAGGTGGCAAGCACCAGGCCGCCCAGCCCGGCGCTGGCGCCGCTGCCGGCCGAATTGGTGACGCCCTTGACGGCAAGTGCGGCCGCTTCCGCCGCAAGTGCCGCCTCCTTCAACGCATCAGCCGAGACCTCGGTGGCGTCGAAGAGGTCGAGATCGCGCGGCTTGCCGGCCAAAAGGGCCGGATCGGCAAGGCCCTGATAGGGATCCTCGGGCGACACCCTGGCCATGGCGACGGCGCGTTCAGCCAGCGCCCTGGGG
>NZ_RZOS01000526.1:0-3513 GCF_004022605.1 Mesorhizobium sp. M4B.F.Ca.ET.089.01.1.1 | reverse complement strand
GTCCGGCACCCATGTTTACCCAGGACCGAAGCAGCGGGCTTTGCCCCGCAGGCTGCGGCTGGCGGCTGCCGGGGGGAAACGAAATAATGCCCAACAAGATGCTGATAGACGCCTCCCACCAGGAGGAAACACGCGTTGTCGTCATTCGCGGTAACCGTATTGAAGAATTCGACTTTGAATCACAGGACAAGAAGCAGCTCAAAGGAAACATCTACCTCGCCCGCGTAACGCGCGTCGAACCGTCCCTGCAGGCAGCTTTTGTCGAATATGGCGGCAACCGTCACGGGTTCCTCGCCTTTAGCGAAATCCATCCCGACTACTACCAGATCCCGGTCGCCGACCGTCAGGCGCTGCTGCGCGCGGAAGCGCAGGAGGCCGAGGACGACGACGATGAGGACGGTGACGGCGAGGAGCACCAGGCCCGCGATCGCGGCCGGCGCGGCCGCCGGCGCGGCGGCAAGAACCGCGATCGCGGCGAGCACAAGCGCGAGGCGAGCGCCGCTGGTTCGGACGAGAACGGCGAAAGCAGCGAGGCGGCAGGCAGCGAGGAAGCCGCGGTTGCCGGCGAAGACGTCGTCGAGGCGGTCGCCGAGACCGTCGAGGTCAGCACTGAGGCCGAGACAGAGCAAGGCGGCCAGGACGAAGGCGCTGCCGGGCATGGCGATGAGGCCGCTTCTGAGGACAATGGCGAATCTTCGGAGGGCGGCCCCACCTCGATCGCCGCCAGCGTCGACGCCGATGTGATTTCCGAGGCGGTCCCGCAACCCGAACAGAACGGCGAAGCGCCTTCGAGCGACGACGACCGCGGCATGCTGGAAGAGGTGCAGTCCTCGCATCCCGACGACCACGAGATCGAATCGGTCGGCGCCGAGGATGCGCTGGAAGAAGTCCGCAACCGCCGCAAGCCGGTGCGCCGCCAGTACAAGATCCAGGAAGTTATCAAGCGCCGCCAGATCCTTCTGGTGCAGGTGGTCAAGGAAGAGCGCGGCAACAAGGGCGCCGCGCTCACCACGTATCTGTCGCTGGCCGGCCGCTATTCGGTGCTGATGCCGAACACGGCGCGCGGCGGCGGCATTTCGCGCAAGATCACCAACGCCCAGGATCGCAAGCGGCTGAAGGAGGTCGTGGCCGATCTCGAAGTGCCGCAGGGCATGGGCGTCATCCTGCGCACCGCCGGCGAGAGCCGCACCAAGGCCGAGATCAAGCGCGACTACGAGTATCTGATGCGGCTTTGGGAAAATGTCCGCAACCTGACGCTCCAGTCGACGGCCCCTGCCCTCGTCTATGAGGAAGGCAGCCTGATCAAGCGCTCGGTGCGCGACCTCTACAACAAGGACATCGACGAGATCCTGGTCTCCGGCGAGGACGGCTATCGCGAGGCCAAGGACTTCATGCGCATGCTGATGCCGAGCCACGCCAAGGTGGTTCAGCCCTATCGCGACACGACGCCGATCTTCGTGCGCAATGGCATCGAGGCGCAGCTCGATCGCATGCTGCAGCCGCAGGTGACGCTGAAGAGCGGCGGCTACATCATCATCAACCAGACCGAGGCGCTGGTCTCCATCGACGTCAATTCGGGCCGCTCCACCAAGGAGCACTCGATCGAGGACACCGCGCTCCACACCAATCTGGAAGCGGCCGAGGAAGTCGCCCGGCAACTCAGGCTGCGCGACCTTGCCGGCCTGATCGTCATCGACTTCATCGACATGGAGGAGAACCGCAACAACCGCTCCGTCGAAAAGCGGCTGAAGGATCACCTCAAGAACGACCGCGCCCGCATCCAGGTCGGCCGTATCTCGCATTTCGGCCTGATGGAGATGTCGCGCCAGCGCATCCGCGCCAGCGTGCTGGAATCGACCATGAAGCCCTGCCCGCATTGCGGTGGCACCGGCCATGTGCGTTCCGACTCCTCGGTGGCGCTGATGGTGGTCAGGGCGATCGAGGAATTCCTGCTCAAGGATTCGCGCAGCCACATCACGGTGCGCACGCCGTCCGCGACCGCGCTCTACGTGCTCAACCACAAGCGCGGCACGCTGGTGGAGCTCGAAAGCCGCTTCGGTCTGACTATCACCATCGAGGCCGACGATACGGTCGGCGCGCAGCACTATGCGATCTTCCGCGGCGCGATCGCCGAAAAGCCGGAGGGCTTCGTCGAAGCGCGCAGCCTGCCGACCTATGTCGAGCCGGAGGAGCCCGAGGACGAGATCGTCATCGAGGACGAAGACGAGGCACCCGCCGCCCAGGCCGAACAGCCGCGCCATCCCCAGCAGCAGCAACCTCAGCCGAGGTCCGGCGAGGATGGCGAAGGCCGTGACCGCAAGCGCCGCAAGCGCCGCCGGCGGCGCGGCGGCAAGGATCGCGATCGCGAACACGGCGAACGGGAGCATGGCGCCCATGCGGACGCTGTTTCCGCGCCGGCTCCTGCCGATGGCGTTCCCGCCACTGCAAGCGACGAAGCAATCGAAGCGGACGACGAGGCTCCGGTCGGCATTGCCGAGGCTGCCGAGGCAGCGGATGACGGTCACGGCAAGAAGCGCCGGCGCGGCAAGCGCGGCGGCAAGCGCAATCGACGCGAAGAGGGCGAAGGCGTTGACGCGACTGCCGGCGAGGAAGCCGACAGCGTCGAGACCGTTGCGTCGGAAGACGAAGCTCTCGCGGCCGAGCCGGTGGCAGCCGCGCCCGTCGAGGAGCCGGCCGTGCCTGCTCCCGCCAATGACGACGCGCCAAGCACCGAGAAGCCAAAGAAGCCAAAGCGTGCCTCGAGATCGAAGAAGGCCGTGGAGGCAGTTGCCGCCGAGACGGTGGCAGAGGTCGTGACGGAAGCCCCGGTCAAGGACCCGACACCGGTCGAGCCGGCGCCAGCCGCCACCGCTCCGGCTGCGTCCGAGGAAGAAGCATCGGTCCGCTCGAACCGGCGCAAGCCGGCGGCGGTGGATGCTCCCGTCGTGCCGGTGATCTCGTCAAGCGTCAGCGACGAAGCCAAGGCCGAGGACAAGCCGAAGCGCGCCGGCTGGTGGCAGCGCAAGGGCTTCTTCTAAGCTTTTCAGTTGCTTGGACTGATTTTCTGACAAAAAATCCCGCGTCGTGCACGACGCGGGATTTTTGTTTGGGCGCCAGGATCTTCTGGGCGCAAGGCTCCGCCAGGCTCCGTCGGCGCTAAGGCGCGAAGATCGACCAGTTCATCATCCTCGCCAGCTTCTCCAGCGCGATCGAGCCCAGCTTGGAATTGCCGTTGGCATTGAGGCCCGGCGACCAGACGGCGAGCGATGCGACGCCCGGCACGATCCCCAATATGCCGCCGCCGACGCCGCTCTTGCCGGGGATGCCGACGCGAAAGGCGAAATCGCCGGAGCCGTCATAGTGGCCGCAGGTCAGCATCATCGCGCCGATGCGGCGCGCCCGCTCGGCCGACACCACCGAATGTCCGGTTGCCGGGTTCTTGCCGCCATTGGCCAGGAAGCGACCGGCCATCGCCAGTTGCCGGCAGCTCATGGCAATGGCGCAGTGATGGAA
>NZ_RZOS01000525.1:0-3522 GCF_004022605.1 Mesorhizobium sp. M4B.F.Ca.ET.089.01.1.1 | reverse complement strand
TCGCCGACGAGGCGACCGTGCTGCCCGTGGAACGCCGGGGGGCGCTGGTGCTGGCACTTGCCCGCGCCGCCGGCATTGGCGGCATGGTCGGCGGGCAGATGCTCGATCTCGATGCCGGCCGCAATCCACCGGACGAGGCCGGCATCATCCGGCTGCAGGCGATGAAGACCGGCGCCTTGATCCGCTTTGCCTGCGAGGCCGGCGCCATCGTCGCCGGCGCGCCGCCGGAAGACCGCGAGCGGCTGGCCGAATTCGGCTCGGCGATCGGGCTCGCCTTCCAGCTTGCCGACGACCTGCTCGACCTGACGGCGGATGCGCACCAGATGGGCAAGGCGACCGGCAAGGACGCCGCCGCCGGCAAGGCGACGCTGGTCGCCCTGCACGGCGCCGACTGGGCGCGCAAGCAGCTCAGCGGCCTCGTCGGCCAGGCGCATGCGCTGCTCGATCCCTATGGCGAGCGCGCCGCCTTGCTGAAGGAAGCGGCGACATTCGTGGCGACGCGCAACAGCTGACCTGTTGTACAGGCGAACGACGCCGGCTCGCCACCAGTCCGATCTTCACAACCCTGCCAGCGCGAAATGCTGGATGCCATTCCAGCAAAGCGCGCACTGCTGAGCGAGCTGCGGATAGGGCGCCGACGTCGGCTTCGATTGTTCGCTCTTTCCGAATAGTGCTGCCAGCAGCGGGGTGATTATCCGACTTCTGCGGCAATCTATATCCGCTCCATGACAACGAAGATCGATCCGTCCGATGTCGGCGCGACCGTGGTCATCGGCCTCGCCAAGCAGCGCCGTGAATCCACCGAAAGGAACCTGCAAATGCCCTTTGCCAACTTCAAGATGCCCGAGGCCGCCCTCACAAAAGCGCAGAAGGAAGATCTCGTCCACAAGACCACGCAGATGTTCGTCGACTATTTCGGCGAGGATGTGCGCCCCTACACCATGGTGCTGATCGAAGAAGTTGCTGATGGAGGCTACGGCCGCGCCGATGAAGTCTTCGTCCTTCCCGATGCCTATCGGGCAAAGGATGGTGCCTGACATGAACAAGGCGGGCCGCTTGTCGAGCGGCTCGCCTTTCGCGCAATGCAAGTCGGACCTCAGCCTCTTGCGGCCGCGTTGGCGACCACGAACACCGAATAGAGCGACTGCCGCGCCGTGATGAACAGGCGGTTGCGCTTTGCGCCGCCGAAGGTGAGGTTCGCCACCGTTTCAGGGATACGGATCTTGCCGATCAGGGTGCCGTCGGGGTCGAAGCAATGCACGCCGTCGCCGGCGCCTGCCCAGACACGGCCGGCCGTATCCACCCTGAAGCCGTCGAACAGGCCGGCCGTGCAGGTTGCGAAAACGCCGATTTCCCCCAGCGAATTGCCTTCGACGGCGAACTTGCGGATGTGCCGCGGCCCGTCCTTCTGATGCGTGATGCCGGTGTCGCCGACATAGAGGACGCTCTCGTCCGACGAGAAGGCGAGACCGTTGGGCTTCGCCATCGTCGAGACGACGCGCGCCACCGCGCCGGTCGCGGGATCGGCACGGTAGACGTGGCAGCCCTCGATCTCCTGTTCGGCGCGGTCGCCCTCATAGTCGGTCGCGATGCCGTAGGGCGGATCGGAAAACCACACTGTGCCATCCGAGCGCACCACGACGTCGTTGGGCGAATTCAGCCGCTTGCCGTCGAAGCGGTCGGCGATCACCGTGATCGATCCGTCATGCTCGGTGCGCGTGACGCGGCGCGCCCGATGCTCGCAGGTGACCAGCCGTCCCTCTGTATCGACCGTGTTGCCGTTGGCATTGTTTGCCGGCGCCCGGTACACCGAAACCGCGCCATTGGTCTCGTCGTAGCGCATGATGCGGTCGTTGGGGATGTCGGAGAAGACCAGATAGCGCCCGGCCGCGAACCATGCCGGGCCTTCCAGCCAGCGCCCGCCGGTCCACAGCCGCTCGACCGCCACATGGCCGACGAAGCAGCTTTCGAACCGCTCGTCGAGAACCTCGAAGCCGGCGCCCTCTATGTCTCCGAACATGCTTCTTCCTCCGCGAAAACGGGATATCGATAGCCTTCGCGGCGAGCCGTTTTCAAGACTTGACCTGCAAAAATGTTAGCGATAACATCGGTGCCAATTCAGTCCGTTTGCTTGGCTTGGGAGGGCCATAGATGCGGCCCAAGCTCATCGAATTCATCGACATCTCCAAGCGCTTCGGCGGCACCCTGGCGCTGAAGTCGGTGTCGCTCGACATCCACGAGGGCGAGATCGTCGCCCTGCTCGGCGAGAATGGCGCCGGCAAGTCGACGCTCATCAAGACGCTCGCCGGCATTCACAAGCGCGACCAAGGCACGATCCGCTTTCGCGGCGAGGACTACCACCACCGCCCGCCGCGTCCCAACCAGCCGCAGAAGGTCGCCTTCATCCATCAGGACCTCGGCCTCATCGAATGGATGACGGTGGCCGAGAATGTCGGCATGGCGCAAGGTTTTTCGCGCCGCTCCGGCCTGATCGACTGGCGCGACACCGAGCGCCGCGCCGAGCGCGCGCTGGCGCTGGTCGGCTGCGCCTTCGATCCGGCGACGCGCGTCCAGGATCTTTCCCGCACCGAAAAGTCGCTGGTGGCGATCGCCCGCGCGCTGGCGACTGAGGCCGACGTGCTGGTGCTCGACGAGCCGACGGCGAGCCTGCCGGCGGACGAGGTCGAGCGCCTGTTCGAGGCGCTGCGGCCGCTGCGCGAGCGCGGCGTCGGCATGATCTATGTCTCGCACCGGCTGGACGAGGTGTTCCGCATCGCCGATCGCGTCGCCGTCATGCGCGACGGCCGCATGGTCGCGGTGAAGCCGGTGGTCGAGACCACGCCGCAGGAACTGGTCGACCTGATCGTCGGCCGGCCGGCGCACCAGATGTTCGCCAAGTCGCAATGGCAGGACGGGCCGGAGCGGCTCAAGGTCGAAAACCTCACTTGCGGCAACGTCGGCCCAGTCACCTTCGAGGCGCGCTCCGGCGAATTGCTCGGGCTGGTCGGCCTGCGCGGCGCCGGACAGGAGGCTGTAGGCCGCGCGCTGTTCGGCGCCGAGCGTTTCGAGGGAACGGTCTCGCTCGACGGCAAGCGCCTCGACCTGTCATCGATCGGCGCCGCCCTTGCCGCCGGCGTCGGCCTCATCGCGCGCGACCGCACCGAGGAATCGGTCGCGCTGTCGCTTTCCGTGCGCGAGAACATGTATCTCAATCCGTCGGCGGTCGGCCGTGGGCTGTTCTCCTTCATGAAGCCGGCGCGGGAGAGCGAGCTGACGCAGGAACTCGGCGCGCGGCTGGGGCTGAGGCCCAACGATCCGCATCTGCCGATCGAAGCGCTTTCAGGCGGCAACCAGCAGAAGGTGGTCGTCGGCCGTTGGCTGGCGACGGGCCGCAAGCTGCTGATCGCCGAGGACCCGACGGCCGGCGTCGATGTCGGCGCCAAGGCCGAGATCTACCGGCTGATCGCGGCGGCCGTCGAGGCAGGGCTGGCGGTCATCGTCGTCTCCACCGATTTCGAGGAG
>NZ_RZOS01000524.1:0-3524 GCF_004022605.1 Mesorhizobium sp. M4B.F.Ca.ET.089.01.1.1 | reverse complement strand
GCGCAAGGCGGCCAAGGACAATCCCGACGGCTACCCGCAATTTTTCGAAAGCAGGATCGCCTATATCCTGACCACGGGCGGCAACTGGGCCTCGGGCAATATCGGCGACTTCAAGCTGACCATCGACAAGGGCAGCCCGAAGAACTTGGTCTCCTTCTGCGGCGACAATGTCCGCAAGGTCGGACCGACGACATTCGAGATGACGGCGAAGGATTTCTATCCCGAGCACGACATCGACATCTTGCTGCTCGAGCAGGCGGATGACACGAGCGGCGGTGACAACGGGAACGGTGGCTGATGGATATCGCAATCTACGTCGCCATCGCCGAGAACGGCGTGATCGGGCGCGATGGTGGCCTGCCATGGCGGCTTTCCACCGATCTCAAGCGCTTCAAGGCCGACACGATGGGCAAGCCGATCATCATGGGGCGCAAGACCTATGAAGGCATCGGCCGGCCGCTGCCGGGCCGGCTCAACATCGTGGTGACGCGCGACAAGGCCTGGCGGGCCGAAGGCGTCGAAACCGCGCATTCGCTCAGCGATGCCATCGCGCTTGCCAATGTGCGCGGACGCTGCATGGCCGGCGCCGACGAGATCTGCGTGGTCGGCGGCGGCGAAATCTACGCCCAGGCGCTGCCGCTGGCCGATCGGCTGCATGTCACCCACGTGCTCGCCAGCGTCGAGGGCGATGCGCATTTTCCGCCGATCGACCCGCAAGTGTGGCGCACCGTCGGCGCCGAGGACGTGCCGGCCGGCGAGAAGGACAGCCACGCGACCCGCTATACGGTCTACGAACGCCGTCGCGGCGCAAACTGAGGACGACAAAGGGTCGCTAGCGGCCCAAAACGGACGGCCGGCCAGCAGATCGCGTTGAAAGCGCGCCGTGGCGTCCCTATAGAAGTACGACATCGGATTTTGCGCCGTCAGGCCGGCGCTGAGGGAATCCCAAGCGAAAGGACATTCATGCCCTGGAACGACAAGAGCGGTGGCGGCGGCCCATGGGGCGGCGGCGGCAATCAGGGTCCCTGGGGGCAGGGGCCGAAGGGCCCCAGCGGTCCGCAAGGCTCGCCTCCCGACCTGGAAGACATCATCCGCCGCGGCCAGGACAGATTGCGGCGCGCCCTGCCGGGCGGCGGCGGCGCCAGCCCCGCGGTGTTCGGGTTGATCGCCGCGGCGCTCGTCGTACTGTGGGCATTCAAGGCGGTCTACACCGTGCAGCCTGACGAGGTTGCCGTCGAACTGCGCTTCGGCAAGCCGAAGGCCGAGCTTTCGGAGCCCGGCCTGCATTTCCATTGGTGGCCGGTCGAGACCGTCGAGACGGCCAACATCGCCGAACAGCTCGTCGATATCGGCGGCGGCGCGACCAACAGCAACAGCTCCGGGCTGATGCTTTCGGGCGACCAGAACATCGTCAACGTGCAGTTCTCGGTCGCCTATCAGGTCTCCGATCCCAGGGCCTATCTGTTCGACGTATCCGATCCCGACGGCATGCTGCGGCAGGTCGCCGAAAGCGCCATGCGTGAAGCCGTCGGCCGTCGGCCGGCTCAGGATATCTTCCGCGATGACCGCCAGGGCATAGCCGCCTCGGTGCGCGAGATCATCCAGACGACACTGGACGGCTACAAGGCCGGTCTCAACGTCAACGCCGTCTCGATCGAGGATGCAGCGCCGCCGCGCGAGGTGGCCGACGCCTTCGACGAGGTGCAGCGGGCCGAGCAGGACGAGGACAAGTTCGTCGAGCAGGCCAACCAGTATTCCAACCAGAAACTCGGCCAGGCGCGCGGCGCGGCCGCCCAGATCCGCGAGGACGCGGCGGCCTACAAGAACCGCGTGGTTCAGGAGGCCGAGGGTGAGGCGCAGCGCTTCATCTCGGTCTATGACGAATACGCCAAGGCGCCCGACGTGACGCGCAAGCGCCTCTACCTGGAAACGATGGAGCGGGTGCTGAAGGATTCGAGCAAGGTCATCGTCGAGCAGGGCAACGGGCAAGGGGTCGTCCCCTACCTGCCGCTTCCGGCATTGCAGCAGAAGGCGCCGGCGCCGGGCGCCCTGGGCGCCACGACGGGAGGAACCCAGTGATGGCCAACCGTCTCCCCATCATCGCCGTCGTCGCGGCGGTCGTCCTGTTCCTGATCTACTCATCGGTGTTCGTGGTCAACGCGCGCCAGCAGGCGCTGGTGCTGAGGTTCGGCGAGATCGTCGACGTCAAGACCGAGCCCGGCATCTATTTCAAGGCGCCCTTCGCCTTCTTCGATGCCGACAGCGTGCAGCTGATCGAGAACCGCGTACTGCGCTTCGACCTCGACAACATCCGCGTCCAGGTCTCGGGCGGCAAGTTCTACGAGGTCGATGCCTTCATTGCCTACCGTATCTCGAACCCGCGCGTCTTCCGCGCCGCGGTGTCCGGCAGCATCGAGCTTGCCGAGCAGCGGCTGAGGACGCGTCTCGACGCGGCGCTTCGCCGTGTCTACGGTCTGCGCGACTTCGAGGCCGCGCTGTCCGAGGAACGCGCCGTCATGATGCGCGAGGTGCGCGACCAGCTCAGGCCCGACGCCACCTCGCTCGGCCTCGAAATCGAGGATGTGCGCATTCGCCGGACCGATCTGACCGCCGAGGTTTCGCAGCAGACTTTCGACCGCATGAAGGCCGAGCGTCTCGCCGAGGCCGAGCGGCTGAGGGCACGCGGCAACGAGGCGGCGCAGCGCATCAAGGCCCGCGCCGACCGCGAAGTGGTCGAGATCGTCGCCGAGGCGCAGAAGGAATCGGAAATCCTGCGCGGCGAGGGCGAAGCCCAGCGCAGCGCGACCTTCGCGGCCGCCTATCAGCGCGACCCGGCCTTCTTCGAGTTCTACCGCTCGATGAACGCCTACGGCACGGCGCTCGACAACACCGGGACGACCATGGTGCTGTCGCCTGAGTCCGAGTTCTTCCGCTATTTCCGCGATCCGAACAGCATGGAAGCACCGGTAAAGCCAACGGCGCCGCAACCCGCGCCGGCCACGCCGCCGGCGCAACCCGGCACCGGCCAGTAGCGGCCGGTGCAGGATTTTCTCGCGGCAATGGGCCTGGTCCTCGTCGTCGAGGGCCTGGTCTATGGCGGGTTTCCGGGCTTGGCCAAGAAGCTCGCCACCGAGGTGCTGTCGATGCCGGAGACCGCGCTGCGCATCGCTGGACTGGCGGCGATCGCCATTGGCGTCGGCATCGTCTGGCTGGTGCGCGGCTGACGAAAATTTCTTGGTGCCGGCGTAACGGACGATTTATCCTCTGCCGATAGCCATAGCCGCAAACGTGCCGTATTTCTTGCCAACATGACGCAACGCGGCGTTTTTGCGGAAGCGCTTTCTTTCAGAAACACCGGGAGGCCCTCGATGACACCCAACACCCTTCTGCGCGTGGCCAGGCGGACGCTCGTCGCCGGCGCAGCGGCGCTGCTCGTCGGCACCTTCCTTGTCCCGTCCACCGTGACGCCGACCGTCGCCGCCGACGGACCGGCTTCGGTTGCCGATCTTGCCCAGGGCCTGCTG
>NZ_RZOS01000523.1:0-3532 GCF_004022605.1 Mesorhizobium sp. M4B.F.Ca.ET.089.01.1.1 | reverse complement strand
GACAGGTGCCGGGCTCGGCGGCGAACACCGCCTTGATCAGGTCCGCCGATTCCGGCAGGTCCTTGACGATGGTCTCGTCGGGACGCTGGCCGGTGCGGTCGATCGCGTCGATGGTGACGACCTTGAGCTTCAGCTTGGCGGCGGCGTCGGCGAGCGAACTGCCCGAAGCGCGCGTGTCCTCGTAACTGTCGTGCACGTCGAGCAGGATGCGGCTTGCCTCGCCGAGCGCCAGGTCCTTGCGGATCTGGTCGGAGACTTCGGCCAGCGGCTTCACCACCTCCGGCTTGATCTCGGTGACGCGCAGGAGCACCGGGCCGAAAGCGCCCTGGACGACGGGGCTGACCTCATTGGCGGCGAGCTTGAAGGCCGCTTCGGCCACCGCCTTGTCGGCGATCTTGTCCTTGGCAAGCGTGCCGAGCAGCGTGTCTGCCTGGGTCTTGCCCTCGGCGGTGACGAGCTTGTCGAAGGTCGCGCCCGCCTTCAGCGAATCGAACGCGGCCTTGGCTGCATCCGACGTCTTGAACACCAGCTGCTCGATGGTGCGCATCTCCGGCGTCGTGTAGCGCCCCTTGTTCTTGTTGTAGTCGTCGCTGATCTGCTGATCGGTCACCGCGGTCGGATCCATGATGTCCTGCGGCTCGAGCCTGACATAGGAGAACTTGCGGTATTCGGGCGCGGCGTAGGTCTTCTTGTTGGCATCGAAATAGGTCTGGAGCGCGCTGTCGGCCGGCGCCTCGATCGGTTCGACCAGCGTCTTCGGCAACGTCAGATAGTCGATGGTGCGGTCCTCGCCGCGATAGAGCGCGACCGCCTTGAGGAAGGTTTGCGGCGCCTTGAGGCCGTCCGAAACCGCCTCGACGATCTGCTGGCGCACCGCCACCTGGGAGCGGTTCTTCAGATAGTCTTCGGGCCGCATGCCGACCTGACGCAGCAGATATTCGAACGTCCTGCGGTCGAACTGGCCGCTCGGGCCCTTGAAGGCCGGGTCCTCGCGCGTCAGCTCGGCAAGCCGGTCCTTGGAGAGGCCGAGGCCGAGCTTGCGGGCCTGCTCGTCGAGCACGGCGCCCGAGACGAGCTGCGCCAGCACCTGGTTGTCGATGCCGAGCGCCTTCGCCTGCTCGTGCGTGATGCGCTGGCCGAACTGCTGCGACATGACGCTGATCTGGCGGTCATAGGCGAGGCGGTACTCGTTGATCGAAACTGTCGTGCCGCCGGCGGTGATCACGGAATGATGGCCGCCCAAAGTTCCTGACAGACGCCCCGAAATACCCCACACGGCAAAGCTGATCACCAGCAAGGACAGCAACGCCTTCGCGACCCAGGTGCCCGCCGCGTTTCTCAAGATACCAAGCATGCCTACTTCCGATTTTTGCGCATTTTGCGTGCGCCCGAGTCTGAAACAAGCGCAATAGCGCCCTTCCGGCCCACTGTCGATTGCTTTGTGGCCTGATTTTGATAGTGAGGGCGGAAGCCGAATATCGCCTGGAGAAAGCAAAGCTCATGACGCCTGGAATCCGCCCGCTCGTCGCCGGCAACTGGAAAATGAACGGCACCAGCGCCTCGCTCAATGAGCTGAGGATGATCGGCAACGGCTTCATGAGCGGGCTCGACGCCGAGACCGAGGCGCTGGTCTGCGTGCCCGCGACCCTGCTGTCGCACGCGGCCGAAATCCTGTCGCGCACCCCGGTCCGGGCCGGCGGCGAGGATTGCCATCCCAAGGAGAGCGGCGCCTATACCGGGCGCATTTCAGCCGAGATGCTGAAGGACGCCGGCGCCAGCCACGTCATTGTCGGCCATTCCGAATGCCGCGCCGACCTCAGCGAGGACGACGCCACCATTCACGCCAAGGCGTCCGCGGCGTGGCGGGCCGGGCTGGTGGCCATCATCTGCATCGGCGAGACAAGGGCTGAACGCGAGGCGGGCACGACGCTCGACGTGCTGTCGCGCCAGATCGCCGGGTCGGTGCCGACCAGCGCCACGGCGGCCAACACGGTCATTGCCTACGAACCTGTCTGGGCGATCGGCACCGGCCTGACGCCGACCGCTGACGATGTCGCCGATGCGCATGCGCATATCCGCGCCAAGCTGACGGAGCTGCTCGGCGGCGCGGCGGCGAAGATGCGTATCCTCTATGGTGGCTCGGTCAAGCCGTCCAACGCTGTCGAGCTGCTCGGCGTGGCCAATGTCGACGGTGCGCTGGTCGGCGGCGCCAGCCTGAAGGCGGCGGATTTTCTCGGTATCGCCGAGGCCTATCTGAATATCTCCTAGCCGCGGGGCCGACAGGCCGGCGCGGCCGAAATCGTTGCAAAGGCCGCATTGCTCCCCATATTCCGGCCACGGGCTTGGAAATGCCATCAAAGCATTGTAAGGAGCCGCCTCCAAATCACCGGTCGTATCCGCGGCCGCGCAAGGCCTTGCCAGGATAAATTATGGAAACCGTACTGATCGTCATTCACCTTATGGTCGTGCTCGCGCTCGTCGGCGTGGTGCTGCTGCAGCGCTCCGAGGGCGGCGGTCTCGGCATCGGTGGCGGTTCCGGTTTCATGACGGCGCGTGGCGCCGCCAATGCATTGACGCGGGCAACGGCGATCCTGGCCGCGGCCTTCTTCGCCACCTCGCTCACTCTGTCGCTCGTCGCGCGCTACGGCGAAAAGCCGATCGACATCCTCGATCGCGTCCCGGCGTCGTCCAGCAACGCCGGCAAGGGCGTGCTCGACCAGCTGCCGGGCAACGCGCCGGCCGGCGCCACCGCACCGGCCGCTCCGTCGACCTCGACGGCGCCGGCGGCACCCGCCAGCGGATCGGCGACGCCGCCCTCGTCGGGCAACGGCGCCGCGACGACGGCGCCTGCGCCTGCGCCGGCACCCGCGAATCCGGCCACGCCGCCGGCGGCCAATGGCGTCACCTTGCCGGTCACCCCGCAGGTTCCGAACCAGTAGCCGGACAAGCTTATCCGGCCGCGATCTGTTGTCGTTTGAACACAGTCGCGGCAAATGCCGCACATTCACGAAGATTCAACCGGGCGTAGGCCGACGGCCCGCTTGAGGCGGCTCGGCCAGATCGATTATACATTGCGCGCGGCACTTTCGGCGTCCTTGGGGGACGCCGGGCGACGCCGTGGCAACAAAGCATTACACGATCGGATCTTCGCCATGCAGCTTCGCAGCTTCATTTTCATGGGATTCCTTGCCGTGCTCGGCATGGGGTCCGCAGCCTTCGCCGGCACGCCGGCAAACATAGCCGCATCGCCGTCAGTCGAGATTACCAGCGCCATCAATGTCGCCGTCAAAAGCGACGCATCGCAGCTGAAGCTTCTCAAGAAGAAGAAGAACCCGACGCCAGCCGATCTCGCTCAGATCAGCAAGCTCGAGGACAAGATCGCGGCCGACAAGGAAGCCGCCAAGACCAAGGCGCTGGAAGCCCGCAAGCTGGCGATGCGCGACGCAGCCAAGGCCAAGGCGGACGCTGCCCGGCAGGAATGGCTGGCGAAGAAGGGCCAGTCGGCCGAGACGAAGGTGGCCGATGCCAAGAC
>NZ_RZOS01000522.1:0-3557 GCF_004022605.1 Mesorhizobium sp. M4B.F.Ca.ET.089.01.1.1 | reverse complement strand
AACACCGGGCGGACCGTCTCGCCGATTTCGAGCAACGGCTTGCCGTCAGCATCGAACACGGCGACCGCGCCGCGATGGGCGCTTTCGACCACCGCGCCGCGCAAAACCTCGACCAGAACCGGATTTGACATGCTGCCTCCCGCACGCGCGCGCCCAGAGGGCGCCGCTTTAAATGCGGGCCGCTTCTACCTGATCCGGTCGAGAATGGAAACGTAGTTGGCAACGGCAGCGCCACCCATGTTGAAGATGCCGCCGAGCTTGGCGCCCGGCACCTGGATGCCGCCCGCCTCGCCGGTGAGCTGCATGGCGGTCAGCACATGCATCGACACGCCGGTGGCGCCGATCGGGTGGCCCTTGGATTTAAGGCCGCCGGAGGGGTTGACCGGCAGGCGGCCGTCCCTGGCCGTGGTGCCGTCCAGCGCCAGCTTCGCGCCTTCGCCTGGCTTGGCCAGCCCCATCGCCTCGTATTCGATCAGTTCGGCGATGGTGAAGCAGTCATGCGTCTCGACGAAGGAGAGGTCGTCGAGCGTCACGCCGGCCTTCTTCAGCGCCTGGTTCCAGGCCTGCTCGCAGCCCTCGAAGGCGAGGATGTCGCGCTTCGACATCGGCAGGAAATCCTGGACGTGCTCATTGGCGCGGAAGGTGACGGCGCGGCGCATCCTGAGCGCCGTCGCGGTGTCGGTGAGCACAAGCGCGGCGGCGCCGTCCGAAACCAGCGAGCAGTCGGTGCGCTTCAAGGGACCGGCGACGAACGGGTTCTTCTCGCTTTCCTGGCGGCAGAATTCAAAGCCGAAATCCTTGCGCATCTGCGCGTAAGGATTGTCGACGCCGTTCTTGTGGTTCTTGGCGGCGATCATGGCGAGCGCATCCGACTGGTCGCCATAGCGCTGGAAATAGGCCTGCGCGATCTTGCCGAAGACGCCGGCAAAGCCGGCGGGCGTGTCGCCATCCTCCGGCAGGTAGGAGGCCTTGAGCAGGTTTTTGCCGATCTCGGGGCCGGGCGTGGTGGTCATCTGCTCGGCGCCGACCACCAGCACAATGCGGGCCGCATTGGCGTCGATGGCGCGGATACCTTGCCTCACGGCGGCCGAACCGGTGGCGCAGGCGTTTTCGACGCGCGTCGCCGGCTTGAAGCGCAGCCGGTCGTCGGCCTGCAAAACCAGACTGGCGGTAAAATCCTGCGCGGAGAAGCCAGCGTTGAAATGGCCGAGCACGATCTCGTCGACATCGTCGGGACCAATCCCGGCATGGTCGAGCGCCTCGACGGCGACCTTGGTGATCAGGCCCTCGAGCGTCTCGCCCTCGAGCTTGCCGAAGCGCGAATGCGCCCAGCCGACGATGCATGCGGTCATTACAGCCTCCATTTGCCGCGCAGCCTGGCGTGTGGATCCTCAGGTGATGCCGGCCTGACCTAAACCTCCACACACGCTAGCACGTCCTGTCGCGGCATGAGATTCAATATTGTTCAACAGTGAACTTTTTTCCAGCCCAGGGGATGGGCCAGACCAACAGGATCGTTTGATGCCAGCATCGATTTTTTGTTGATTGATCCGTCAATAAAAAATAATCTTATATCGAGCCCGGATCCCAAAATGCCGAAAATCGGAATGGAACCCTTGCGCCGCAAGGCGCTCATCGATGCGACGATCTCGGCGATCGGCGAGCGCGGCTCGCTGGACGTGACGATGTCGGAGATCGCCGGCCGCGCCGGCGTGTCGTCGGCGCTGGCGCACCATTATTTCGGCGCCAAGGACGAGCTTCTGTTCGCGACGATGCGGCACATACTGGCGGAGCTCAACACCGACACCAGGCGCGCGCTGCGGGCCACCGGCACGGCGCGCCAGCGCGTCTCGGCCGTGGTCGCCGTCAGCTTCTCCGACGACCAGTTCCAGCCCGAGACCATCGCCGCATGGCTTGCCTTCTATGTCGAGGCGCAGAAGTCGTCGGCCTTGCGGCGCCTGCTCAAGATCTATGCGAGGCGACTGCATTCGAACCTGATGAGCGGGCTGACCGGCATCCTGTTCCGACGCGAAGCGGATCGCGTCGCCGAAGCGACGGCGGCGCTGATCGACGGGCTCTACATCCGTCGCGCGCTGAAAGACGGCGTGCCGGACGCGGCGACGGCCATCGCGCTCGTCGAAGACTATCTCGAAACCAAGCTCAGCGGACGGAGCCTGCCTTGACGACCGGACGGCCCAATTTCCTGATCGTCATGGTCGATCAGCTCAACGGCACGCTGTTCCCCGACGGACCAGCGGATTTCCTGCATGTGCCGCATCTGAAGGCACTTGCCGCCCGCTCGGCGCGCTTTGCCAACAACTACACCGCCTCGCCGCTCTGCGCGCCCGGCCGCGCCTCGTTCATGAGCGGGCAGTTGCCGTCACGCACCGGGGTCTACGACAACGCGGCGGAGTTCACGTCCTCGATCCCGACTTTTGCCCATCACCTGCGATCTGCCGGCTACTACACCTGCCTGTCTGGCAAGATGCATTTCGTCGGGCCGGACCAACTGCATGGCTTCGAGGAGCGGCTGACCACCGACATCTATCCGGCCGATTTCGGCTGGACGCCGGACTATCGCAAACCCAGCGAGCGCATCGACTGGTGGTACCACAATCTGGGCTCGGTGACCGGCGCGGGTGTCGCCGAGACCACCAACCAGATGGAGTATGACGACGAAGTCGTGTTCCTGGCCACCCAGAAGCTCTACCAGCTTTCGCGGGAGCAGGACGATGCGGACCGCCGGCCCTGGTGCCTGACCGTTTCGCTGTCGCACCCGCACGACCCGTACGTCGCGCGCAAGCAGTATTGGGACCTCTACGAGAATTGCCAGGCGCTGGACCCCGAAACCGGGTTCATCGCGCATGACGAGCAGGACGCGCATTCGCAGCGGCTCTACCACGCCAGCGACTATTCCTCTTTCGCGATCACAAGCGACCAGGTGCGCCGTTCGCGGCGCGGGTATTTCGCCAACATCTCCTATGTCGACGACAAGCTCGGCGAGCTGCTGGACGTCCTCGGCCGCACGCGCATGCTCGACGACACCGTCATCCTGTTCTGCTCGGACCATGGCGACATGCTCGGCGAGCGCGGGCTGTGGTTCAAGATGAGCTTCTTCGAGGGTTCGGCACGCGTACCGCTGATGATCGCCGGCAAAGGCGTGCCGGCCGGGCTGATCGAGGCGCCGGTCTCCAATCTCGACGTGACGCCGACGCTGTGCGACCTCGCCGGCATCGACATGGGCGCCATCGCTCCGTGGACCGACGGCCAGTCGCTGCTGCCGCTCGCCAATGGCGGGCAGCGCACCGCGCCGGTGTTGATCGAGTATGCCGCCGAAGGCTCCTACGCGCCGCTGGTGGCGATCCGCGACGGCAAATACAAATTCGTCCATTGCGAACTCGACCAGCCGCAATTGTTCGACCTCGAAGCCGATCCGCTCGAGCGTGACAACCTCGCCGACGACCTGGCCAACGCGGCGCTGGTCGCGGCGTTCATGGACAAGGTCCGGGCGCGCTGGGACATGGCCGCTTTCGACGCCGCCGTGCGCGAGCTGTCTC
>NZ_RZOS01000521.1:0-3567 GCF_004022605.1 Mesorhizobium sp. M4B.F.Ca.ET.089.01.1.1 | reverse complement strand
CCCCCTTTGCCCCCGGCGCCACCGCCGTTGCCGCCTGCGTCACCGCCATTGCCGCCTGCGGAGCCGCCATTCCCACCGTTGCCACCAGCGGAACCGCCATTGCCGCCGTTGCCGCCATTACCGCCTGCGGCTTGCGCCAGAAGTGCGCGCTTGGCCTCCTGCAACCGGGCAGCCTGATCCATCGACCGTTGGAATCCGTCGCGCGGCCCCGGCAGGACCGACGCCGCCCGAGGTGCCGTCGGCAGCAGCATGGTCGACGCGAGCAGCGCCGCCGCCAGTGCACGGCGCGCGTTGATGGCATTCGCCTTGAATGCGAAAAGCCGCGGCAGTCCTGTCATCGCCCGACCGGCAGGCTCCGCACTCATTCTGATCGAGATCACATCCACCACCCGCGAATCCCCGTCCCTACATAGACCGGTTCAACGCCCGTTCCGAAACCCTCCCAGAAAAAGTCAGGGCTCGACGCGGGCCCGTGCGGCCGGCATCCGCGGCTGGTCCGGGGTGAGATCGGGCCTCAGGCCGGCCTTGGGCCATTTTCCTGGCGGACAGGGGGATGCTGCTCTCAAGTCATCTGGTTTGTGCGCTCATCTCCTCAGCGCATGCGTCGCCGCATCGGCAAACGAGATATCGCCCTTGATCTCGCGCATCGCCATCGAGGTGATGGTACGGCGCACGCCGGGCAGCCGGCTGAGCTCCTCGCGCAGCATGCGGTCGAGCGCCATCATGTCGACGGTCACGATCTGCAACAGATAGTCGGCCTCGCCGGTCGTGGCGTAGCAGCGGCGGATCAGGGGGTGCCGCTTCACCGCCGCCTCGAAGGCATCCGACACCTCGAAGTCGATCGACACCTGGATGAAGGCCTCGATGCCGAAGCCGATTGCCGCCGGATCGACGCGGGTGGAATAGCCGCGGATGACGCCGGCCTCCTCCAGCGCCTTGACCCGCTTCCAGCACGGCGTCTTGCTCAGCCCCACCGACTCGGCCAGCTCGCCGAAGGACAGGCGTGCGTCGCGCTCGAGCGCCGCGACGATCTTGCGGTCGAGGGTATCCAGCATGGATCGTTCTCCAGATATCGCCAGATTGAAGGCATTCGTCCTTCAATTTTTGCTATTTGGATAACAGAAAGGAACAATGTTCAAGCCCAAAGGGTCTATCTTCGATCTAAGGATCCAACACATGCCCCGGGCCGGGCAGGGAGAAGAACCATGCTGAAGTCGGAATATCACGCCCGCATCGAGACGCCGGAGATGCGCGACTACGGTGTCTATCTGCAGTGCGACAAGCTTCTGCAATGCCAGAAGCCGCTGGCCGAAATGGTCAATGCCGACGAGCTGCAGTTCCAGATCGTGCACCAGGTCGAGGAGCTGTGGATGAAGCTCATCGCCTACACGCTGGCCGACGTCCTCGACTATCTGGAGAAGGCGGACACGCACCGCATCGTCACCCTGATGGGCCGCGTGCACCGGCTGATGCGGCTGATGACGGCGCAGCTCGACGTGCTCGAAACCATGTCGCCCAAGGAGTACCAGCAGATCCGCCTGCAGCTTGGCAATGGAAGCGGCCAGGAATCGCCCGGCTTCAAGCTGCTCTTGCGCATGCCGCCGGACCTCTGGCGGGCCTTCAAGGCTGCTTATCTCGACGGCCGCGGGCTTTCCGTGGAGGATGTCTATGACGCGCGTTACGATCATGGCGACGCCTATGTCGTCGCCGAGGCGTTGATCGAGTTCGACGAACTGTTCCAGAAATTCCGCGCCAACCACCTCTACCTTATCCACCGTTCGATCGGGCTCGGCTCCAGGTCGCTGAAGGGCCGCCCGGTGGAGATGCTGGAAGGCGGCGCCCGGCACCGCTTCTTCCCCGAGCTGTGGGATATACGCTGCGACATGACCGACCGCTGGGGCGCCGAGTACGGCACGGTCAGGGAGTCGATCAGCCATTGTCCGCACGCGAAGGCGGGGTAGGGCGGCGGCGCGAGACGATCGTACGCCGAGTTCCTTCGCGCCCCCCTCTGTCCTTGGAGCATCAACAAGCTTCAATCCGGAGGACTATCGTGGAAAATGTTCAATCGACCTGGCAGACCGCAGTCATCCTCATCGCCCGCCTGATCTTCGCCGCCATGTTCGCGATGGGCGTGGCCTTCAAACTCATGGATATCGGCGCCACTGCCGGCTACATCGCCGCCGCCGGCTTCCCGTTCCCGCTGTTCCTGGCCTGGTGCGCGGCGATATTGGAGACGCTGCTGGTGATCGCCTTCCTGACCGGCGCCTTGCTGACCCCGGCGGCGCTGATCGGCGCGGTCTACGTCACCTTTCTCGGCTTTGCCTTCCACGGCCCTTCGCACTGGGCCGGCAACCAGGCCGAGTTCGGCGCCTTCATGTCGCATTTCCCGTTCGCCGCCGGCCTGCTCTTCGCCGCCGTTCACGGACCGGGCAGCGTGCTTTCGCTGCGCCAGGGCTGGCCGGGCAGGGCGTGAAACTCATTCCTTCTCCCCGTTAACGGGGAGAAGGTGCCCGAAGGGCGGATGAGGGGCCGCGCCGGCATCGACAGTTGGCCGCCCCGAGATGCACCCACTCCCTCACATCTGATCGTTGTAAGGTTCCTTCATCTGGCCGACCATGCGGGCGAGCTTCGAGAAGGACGGCATGTCCGCCTCCGGCTGGCAGCGGTTGGCGAGCTCCAGGAGCCGGATCGGGAAGTTGACGGCATCGCGGCTCGATGCCGACATGCCTTCGGAGCGTTCCTCGCCGGTCTCGCTGGCCTCGGCCCGGCGCAAGGCGATGTCGATCTCATCGACGGTCAGCACTCCCTTGCGCACCAGCACCTGGTTGATCGACGCGACGGCCATCAACAGGCCCTCGAGCTGCAGATTGGCGACGTTCATGGCGGTTCCTCCCCATTGGTTTGCGCTTTAACGCGCGAAGGGGCGTTTCCGATCCGATGTGGGTGGGTGGCTCACCCTACGCCTCCAGCAGGCGCTCGCCATATTCCTGCCAGAGCGCCCTGACCTCGCGGCCGCCGAGCGGCGGGGTGGCGCGGTCGCCGTAGGAGATGGCGACGGCGCTGAGGTCGTACTGGCCGTCGGACCGGACGATGAAGCGGATCGCCTCGCCGAGCGGCCTCGAGTGGAAGACCGGATCGGCCTGGCCCGTGCCAAGACTGCGAACGCCAGAAATGATTGCCGGCTGATGCCGCATCCTGAAGACGGATGCCATGGCGGGTCTGTCCATGCTGCTTCCCCCGAGTCTCCGGGGCAAAATGATCCCATAAGCGCCGGCTAATGGCCAGACGGGGTCAAAACCATGTTGTGAATACCGCAGTGCCAGCAGGGGCGGTGAGGGGGGAGCAATTATTCCTAGGAAAATTTACCCATAACCTATTGCCCGCTGCAGGCAGCTATGCTACTCTTTTGTCCATGGTGCTGATTTGCGCCAACGACCCGCCGCGAGGCGGGTTTTGTGTTTCAGCCTTCCTCGATCTTAGCCCTCCGGGTCAAAGCTGGCGGGACAGCGCCCCCCTCTGTCCTGCCGGACATCTCCCCGACGGGGCGGCACACTGGCAGCTTTGCCG
>NZ_RZOS01000520.1:0-3568 GCF_004022605.1 Mesorhizobium sp. M4B.F.Ca.ET.089.01.1.1 | reverse complement strand
CTTGTGTGATCCTGCCGTGCCGCTGCGTCCAGTCTAGCGGCGCGGCAGCAAGGCGACGCGCAGTTTGTTGTCGCCGGCAGCCGGAGCCGCATCACGGCCCCGGCGCTTGGCCAGCAGCTTGCATTTGTCGGCGAAGGTCATCAGCGCGCCGAGCCGAGGAGCAACTGGGAAAGCACGGCCTGCGGATCATTGGGCGGCGACGCCGGCCAGCCAATGTCCTTCTGGATGTCGACGGGCAGACTGTTCAGGGCCCGGATCGACTTGTTCCTGCTGTGCGCATGCTTGATGGCCACCCCATAGCGGCCGAGGCTTTCGAACATCGACATGGTGTTTCCTCCGGAAGCGGCGGCGGGAAGACATTTCCGGCCTGCCGTTCGACGGGTGCCTAAATGCGCCCGGCGTGTTTCCAGCCGATTTCACGAAAACGGCGTTTCGGTTTCCGGATCGGGCGATCCGGAAACATTTGCATGCAAATGAAAATGGGAGACTTGGGAGGCGGCGAGAGGCTGCTATTCCCGGCCGCGCCTTGCCGCATGGCCCTCGCGCGAGCGCCGGCGCGGCGTGGCGTCGCCGGCAACACCGTCCTCGCTGACCGTCTTGCGCGGCGGCAATTTCACCGCAGCCGAAAGCTTGGGGAACGGATCGACCTTGTTCGGCAGCGCCATGGCGTAGACGAAGTGCTCCTGGAATTTCGGCTCAAGCGCGGTCTCGATCTTCTCGATGCGGCTTACCGTCTCCTCGATCTCGCGGCGGTAGCCGCGATTGAGCAGCGCCATGCGCGCACCGGCGCCGGCGGCGTTGCCGACTGCCGAGACCTTGTCGAGATCGCAGTCCGGGATCAGGCCAAGCACCATGGCGTATTTCGGATCGATGAAGGAGCCGAAGGCGCCGGCGAAATGGATGCGGTCGACATGCTCGGTGTTCTGCTTTTCCATCAGCAGCTTGGTGCCGGCGTAAAGGGCTGCCTTAGCGAGCTGAATGGCGCGCACGTCGTTCTGGGTGATGGTGATCCTGGGTTCGCCGTCCTTCAGCACATAGGAGAAAGTGCGGCCATTGGCGACGACGCGTGGCGAACGCGCGGCGAGCGAGCCGTCGACCACGCCGTCCTCGGAGATGATGCCGGCAAGGTACATCTCCGCCACTATCTCAATGATGCCGGAGCCGCAGATGCCGGTGACGCCGGTCGCCTGCACGCTTTCGAGGAAGCCCGGCTCGTCCGACCAAAGCTCCGAGCCGATGACGCGGTATTTCGGCTCCAGCGTCTCGGGATCGATGCGCACGCGCTCGATCGCGCCGGGTGCGGCGCGCTGGCCTCCGGAAATTTCCGCGCCTTCGAAAGCGGGCCCGGTGGGCGAGGAGGCCGCCACCACCCGCGTCGAGTTGCCGAGCACGATCTCGGCATTGGTGCCGACGTCGACGATCAGCATCATCTCGTCCTGGCGGTGCGGCCCTTCCGACAGTGTGACGGCCGCAGCGTCGGCGCCGACATGGCCGGCAATGCAGGGCAGCATGTAAAGGCGCGCGCCCTGGTTCAGCTTCAGGCCGATGTCGGAGGCCTTGATGCGCACGGCGCCCGACACAGCGAGCGCGAAGGGAGCGCCGCCAAGCTCCGTCGGATCGATGCCAAGGAAGAGGTGGTGCATGATGGGATTACCGACGAAGACGGAATCCAGGATGTCGTTGCGATGGACATTGCCTTCGGCGCAGACCTTGTCGACGAGGCCGGAGACCGCCTCGCGCACGGCGACCGTCATGCCCTCGCGGCCGTCCGGGTTCATCATCACATAGGAGACGCGGCTCATCAGATCCTCGCCGAAGCGGATCTGCGGATTGGACGTGCCCGACGAGGCGGCGACGCGGCCCGACAGCAGCGACACCAGATGCATGGCGATGGTGGTCGAACCGATGTCGCAGGCCAGCCCGTAGGCCTCGTTCTTGAGGCCCGGCCAAAGCGCTATGACGCGCGCGATGTCGCTGTCGGCATCCTTGTGGATGGCGGCGGTGGCCGTCCAGTTGCCTTTGCGCAGGATGCCCTGCACCTGCGGCAGCAGATAGAAGTCGAACTCGAGGCTCTTGAAGCCCCAGTCCTTCATCAGCGCGATCTTCAGCCGATCGAGATCGCCGAGCGGCTTGTGCATGTCGGGCTCTTCGATCTCGACATAGCACATGCGGATCGCGGTATCGCGGGCGATGACCCTGGTGTCGGCGTCCTTGCGGATGGTCTGGGCGTTGATGACCGTATCCTGCGGCACGTCGATGACGAGGTCGCCGAGGATCTGCGCCGAGCAGGACAGGCGCCGCCGCTCGGGCAGACCGCGAACGCGTTCGTAGCGCTCCTCCTTGGCGCCCTTGGCCGAGATGTGGTCATTGGAGGAGGTGATCTTGTGCTTGGCGAAATTGCCTTCCTGCACCTCGATCTGGCAGCGTCCGCAGGTGGCGCGCCCGCCGCACACGCTCTCGACATAGACACCGAGCTGGCGCGCGGCATCGAGCACCGGCGTGCCGACCGGGAACCGGCCGCGCTTGCCGGACGGCATGAACAGCACGAGCGGGTCGGTGATGTTGGTGTGCGAGTTCATGCCTGCATGGGTCTCGGTGATGATTGTCGATGCCGTTTAACGGATCGTTTCACTGTTGGGTGGAGTGTTTGATGGTCCAGAGGCCAACCATGTCCGATCTCCTGCTGTCCGCCATATTCACCGCTTTCACGATGGTGCGGGTGCTGAAGGGCCGCTGGCTGCACAATCCGCAATATCTGGCGTCCGGCATTGTCGGCGCGATCGTTGCGGCATTGCTGCTGCACGCCTTCTGGCCTGCCGCCGACGATGATCTCATCGTTGGCGGCGCGACCGGCATTTTCGGATCGTGGGCGGGGATGGCCGTGTTCGACGCGATCCTGGGCCTGGCCTGAGCGCAAAGCAGACTGAACCGACCACACCAAAGGTGCGATCGGTTCAGCGAGGTTTGCGGAAAGGCTCACGATTGTCCCCTGGCCATCCGGGCTTCACGGCCACCGCGGCGGCGGCCGCCAGCGGCGCCTTCGCCAGGAGCGGTAACCGCCACGGGGGCGGCGACGGCGTGGCCGCCCTCGGCCGGCTTGTAGTCCTTGTAGGTGCGGATCCAGTTGGTGCAGTTCTCGTCGGTGCCGTTGAGCACATTGGCGCCGCGCACCGCTTCCATTTCCTGCGGACGCACCGGGTTCATGATCGCCGAGGTCATGCCGGCGCCGATCACCATCGGGATGAAGGCGGCGTTGATGCCGTGGCGGTGCGGCAGGCCGAACGAAATGTTGGAAAGGCCGCAGGTGGTGTTGACCTTGAGCTCCTCGCGAAGACGGCGCAGCAGCGCGAACACCTGGCGGCCGGCATCGCCCAGCGCCCCGATCGGCATCACCAGCGGGTCGACGACGACGTCATGGGCGGGAATGCCGAAATCGGCGCAGCGCTCGACGATCTTCTTGGCGACGGCGAAGCGGACATCCGGGTCCATCGAGATGCCGGTCTCGTCGTTGGAGATGGCGACGACCGGGACATTGTACTTCTTGACCAGCGGCAGGATGGCTTCAAGC
>NZ_RZOS01000051.1:0-21855 GCF_004022605.1 Mesorhizobium sp. M4B.F.Ca.ET.089.01.1.1 | reverse complement strand
CGCGACGCGTATCATCATGCCCAACATCAAGTTCGGCATCGTCACCGCCGCGCTGCTCTCCTTCGTGCTGTCCTGGGAGGAGATCGGCGTGACGCTGTTCATCACCTCGGTCAACGCCATCACGCTGCCTCGCCTGATGTGGATGGGGCTGCGCGACAACATCGATCCGGCGATCGCCGCGCTCTCGGTGATCCTGATCATCATCACCGTGCTGGTGCTTGCGGTGAGGAGCATGGTGACCAGACGCGCAGCGCCGTAGAGCGGTTCACCGTTTCACGGAAACAGGGCGAAAGGCAGACACGACATCGGCACCGGCCTGGAAGGCCGGTGCCCTGTCACGGGATCGACAGGCTGCCGGGCGCGGCGGGAGCGCCAGGCGTGCGTGCTCAGGCCGCCTGCGGCCGGCGCTGCCTTTCGGCCACGTACTGCCGGTGCTGGCCGGCGAGCGGTCGCTCGGTCGCCAGCAGACCATCCAGCAAGGCGAGCAGCTCGCGCGCCGCGGCCGACTTGCAGGAGTAATAGACCATCTGCCGGTCGCGGCGGGTTTCGACCAGGCCAAACCTGCGCAGCTTAGCAAGATGCTGCGACAGGGCAGACTGGCTGAGGTCGACCTTCTCGGCGAGAGTGCCGACCGAGAGTTCGCCCGCAGCCAGATAGTTCATGATCATAAGCCGCTTCCCGTTGCCCATCACGGTCAGAAATGCGGCCGCGGTTTCGGCGTTGGAAGTGAGTTCCTTCGAGACCATCGATTTCCCCATACTTCGTGCTCTTCCGAAGCCACGGGGGCAATGGCATCAGACATCCAGAGCGTTACCTGAGCGAACCATCCCGACGGTATCGGAACGGAGCTCTGCTTCTTGTTTGACCATGATCCTTCTCGAAGAATCGGTTGCCACCATTCGGGATCATGGCCGGGACGACCCACGCGCCTTGGAAAGCGGCGCAAGCCGGCGCAGATTCGCAAACTTCCGAACCCGCGCCGCCAAGAAGTACCAGCACGGCGCTCTTTCAGCAACAATATAACGATTTTTTGCGTGTGGTCGCAGCGCCCTCACCGCTCCGAGACGGTGAAGCAAGGGCCGGATGCATCGGCAATGGCGACCTCACGGGCTGTTGAGAAGGGCAATGAAACCTCGCGGCCGTTCCCGCGTTTTGGATGGTTGAAGGCAGTGAGGGTTCCAACATGACCCAGGGTTGGTTTTCGAGGCCGGTCACGGTTTCGGTGGGCGTCGCGGGCGCGATCAGGCACATTTCGAGCGCGCAGCAGGCGGCCGAGCTGCTGGCGGGTCAGTGGCGCGACGCCGGCAGCGCGCTGCACGGCTCGGCGCTGCGCGCCTGCCGCAGGGCGATGAGCGGCGAGGTTCCGGCCGACGCCGCCCGGGACGCGTTCATCGGCGCCGCGCGCGAGGCGCATGTGCTGGTGGAGCACGCGTCGGAATGATGGTGCCCGGGCGGGATGGACAGTTCCATCCGTTCGGGCTTCAGATCCCGAACATCAGGGTCGCATAGACTATCGGGCCTGCGATCAGGCAGACAGCCATCGCGATCAGCACGGCTATAGCGAAGCGCTCCGCGCGTCTGACACGGTTCGCGACCTCATCATCGTCGGTTGAGATGAGATCGAGGATCGAAAAAACTCGGGGGGCAGTATGGTTGTCGTTTGCGGGTCGGCCTGCTTCGTCATGCAGGTTCAGTCTGCTTGGGCTAGAGGTCACATTCGTCTCGCTATTCGAATACGCCACACCGCTTGCCGCTGGTGGCGATGCCAATCGGCGCCCGCTATGTCAAGAAGAACTTACGGACATCCGGTGACTACGACAGGCCTTGCCGCAGCCGCTCACCAACTCGCGACCGCGAAATTGGTTGCCGGTCGCGGCCCAATGCGCTCGGCGATCAGGCTTTGGTCCGACCCGGTCCGATCGAGACTTTCACGGTGGTGGAACTCTTGACGGCGGGAACCATATTCCGACGCCGGCCGTTGACCGACGCGAAGGAGAAAACCAATGGCCGAAACAGACGACCAATCCTCGACGCCCAAAATGACCCAACGCGAGGCTCAGGAGGCACTCGAAAAGCAGGTCGCGCAGTTGAAGCGCGAGATCAACAAGATCAATCGAACATTGTCCGAGCGCGCCGAAGAGGCTGTGGAGGAGGCCAATGGCTGGTACGACAGCGCGGCTGATCGTGCCAGCCGGACCGCTCAGGCACTTCGCAGCAGAGCGCAATCGGTTTCCGGAGTGGTCCAGGAAAATCCGGGCACGGTCTCGACCGCCTTCGTTCTCGGCGGCACGATCGGCCTGATGCTTGGTCTCATCCTTACCGGTGCGGACGATCCCCGCCGCGGGCGCTGGCTCTAGGTCCGCCTGGATCGCGCTCGTCGCGTGGCCCTGCCGCGCATCATATTAGCAGGAAACGATATGTTAACGGCTGTCATGCAGCCTTTGCGCGTGGAGGAAGGGCAATGCCCTCCTCATCGACGTTGCAACGTGCGCCCTCGAGCGCCGGGACGTTCGACCAATGCGGAGCAAACGCATGAGTGTCGAAACAGCTCTGGAACAATTGCTGCGGTTGATTCATCGCCGGGCCATGAGACTAGCGGCTTTGCCGGATGACGAGAGGGATCTGCACTACGATCTCATCCGCCTGTCTTGTTGCAAGGCGGCCGAGCATATTGGGCAAAGTCCGGACGAGGCAGCCATCACCGCAAACGACATGGTCGAGTTCGTTCGCGCGCTGGTCGGGATCATCGAAGTGGGGCGCGGACATGACCGGCGCGAAGCGCCGATCGGTCGCCGGCCGGCACAGCAGTTCGCCGGCCTGGGGAACGGCGCCGCACGCACTTAGGCCGGCGCTTCAGCCTCGCCAGCCCCGCCAAAAAGTCAACAAAATCGGAGATATTGGCGATCCCGGCAGGATTCGAACCTGCGACCATCGGCTTAGAAGGCCGGTGCTCTATCCAGCTGAGCTACGGGACCGCTGGCCGGCGATGCCGGCTTTCTGCTTCTCGGCCGGGCGCGCCGCCCGGCTTGCCGGTCAGTGCGTCCAGGGCGTCCTGCGGTCATAGCGGAAATTCTCCGCGTAGGAAATCTGCCGGCGCTTGGTCTCCTTCGGCTCCTCGACGCGGTAGGCGAGGCCCTCCTTTTCGGCATAGGCCACCGCTTCTTCCCTGGTGTCGAAGGTCAGCCTGACCTGGCTCAGCATGTCGCCCGAGGTGGTGTAGCCCATCAGCGGGTCGATCTTCTTGCGCTGCGCGGGATCGAATTCCAGAACCCAGTGACCGGTCTTGGCCTTGCCTGACTGCATCGCGGTTTTGGCTGGGCTGAAAATGCGCGCGGACATGTCCACCTCGTTGTTGCGGGCCGGCGGCAGCGCCACCTTTCGCCTGTCATTACTGTGCAACGGCGCCGACGGCAAGGCCAACGGCCGCCGGGCGGGGGCGTCAGCCGGCGCGTCGGAACCTCGCCGAGGCCTGGGCATTATCCAAAACATCAGGCGACCTGTCTCGCGAGCGGGACGAATTCCGCCGCCGGCGCCCCGCGCCGGCACCTAGGCAAACGCAGCCGTTCCAACAGCCCGGACACGCATCATGAACAATGCAGCCCAAACCCGCGCAATCCAGCTCGCCGTCATCGTCGGCAGCCTTCGCGCCCAGTCCTACAGCCGCAAGATCGCCAGGGCACTGGCCGCCCGCGCGCCAGACTCGATGCGCTGCCGCTTCATCGAGATCGGCGACCTGCCGCTCTACAACGAGGACCTCGAGGGCGAAGATCCGCCGCGCGCATGGTCGACATTCCGCGCGGAAATCCGCAGCGCCGATGCGGTGCTCTTCGTCACGCCGGAATACAACCGCTCGATCCCCGGCTGCCTGAAGAACGCGCTGGATGTGGGCTCGCGCCCGTCAGGCAAGAGCGTGTTCAAAGGCCTGCCGGCCGGGGTCGTCAGCGTCACCCCGAACAAGCTTGGAGCGTTTGGCGCCAACCATGCGCTGCGCCAGACCTTCGTCTTTCTCGACATGCCGGTGATGCAGCAGCCGGAAGCCTATATCAGCACCGTCGCCGACCTGCTGGACGACAAGGGCGGGGTGAAGAGCAGCGAAACCGCTGGATACCTGGAGAAATTCATGAGCGCCCTGGAGGACTGGATCCGAACCATCCGGCCAGACGATGCCTCCTTCGAAGCGTTCATGCGGCAGCGTGAGAAGATCGCCGAAGACTATGTCAACGGCGACGCGAAATCGCTCGAGGCGATCGTCACGCACGCGGAGCCGGCGACTTTCTTCTCGCCGCGGGGCGATCATCTCCAGGGTGCCAACGCCGTCGCGAGCCGTTACGAGCGCGACGCGCGCAGCTTCCATGAAGGCGGCAGCACCGATCTCGAGGTGCTGCAATCCTCGGCAAGCGGCGGTCTGGCATTCTGGACCGGCCTGCAGCACGCAGAGGCGCGCATGGGCAAGAATGGCGAGACCACGGCGATGACCTTGCGGGTGACCGAGGTGTTCCGCTTCGAGGACGGCGCGTTCAGGCTCGTCCACCGCCATGCCGACCCGGCGAAGGCCGTATAGCACCGCGACATAACGCCGGCGGCTTTGCAACCGCGGCATCTTCCCATTGCGCTGCAAGCGGCATATGTCGGATACAACGCCGTGCCAGACAGGGTGATGACGGCGATAAACAAGGACATGGACGCGGAAACCTTGCAGGCTCAGGCCGGCCGACCGGAAACCTTCGACGGCGCGATCGTGATCGGCGCCGGCGCGGCCGGGCTCAGCGTCGCCCTGGCGCTCATCGAGGCCGGCGTGGCAACGCAGGTGCTGGAGCGGGAGAGCCGGCTGGCCGAACCCTGGCACCGTCGGCACGAAAACCTGCACCTCAACACCCATCGCGATCTTTCTTCCCTGCCCGGCGTCGCCTACCCCGCCGGCACGCCCGCCTTTCCGCACCGCACCACGGTGATCAGCCATCTCAACGAATTCGCCGAGACGCACGGGCTGCCGGTCGAATTCGGCGTCGTCGTCGAGGAAGTGACCTTCAACGGCGATCACTGGACGGTCAGGACAACCGCCGGGCCGCGGCTTGCGCGCCATGTCGTGATCGCTACAGGTCGCGACCGGCATCCGTTCATTCCCGCCTGGAAAGGCATGAAGGACTTTGCCGGGCGCATCGTCCATTCGGCCGATTTCGGCGCGGCGAAGGACTATGAGGACAAGACGGTACTGGTGGTGGGCGCCGGCAATTCGGGCTTCGACGCGCTCAATCACCTTTCCGGCGTCAAGACCGGACAGATGTGGCTTGCCGCCCGCAACGGCCCCTCGCTCTTGCCCAAGCGCATCGGCCAGATCGCAGTGCACCGTTTTTCGCCTTTCATGGCGCGGCTGCCCGTGAGGCTGGCCGACTGGGCGATGGCGCTGACCCAACGCCTCGTCTTCGGTGACCTGCGCAAATTCGGCCTTCCGTCGTCACGCGTGGGCGGCGCCAGCCGACTGGGCTCCGACTACACCGCGATCGCCTCCGATGACGGCGCCGTCGATGCCATCAAGGCCGGCCGTGTCATCGTGGTTCCGCAGATCAGGGAATTCACCCGCGACGGCGTCATCCTCGACAACGGCCAGACGATCACCCCCGACATCGTCATCGCCGCAACCGGCTACCGCACCGGGCTGGAGCCGATGGTGGGCTCGCTCGGCGTGCTCGACGCCAAGGGCGTGCCGCTGTTCAACGGCGCCGACAGCGACCCGAGATTGCCGGGCCTTTGGTTCACCGGCATGCGGCCGAGCATCCGCGGCTGCTTTGCCAATTCCCGCATCCAGGGCGCCGCGATCGCCCGTGAGATCGCCAGGCGACGACGCTGAGCGCAAATCGCTCATTTCTGCATGAAGGCGGCGAAGTTCTCCCTCGTCGACTGCAGCCAGCTTTCGTCATTCGTCAGCACTTCGTGCCCGATGAACGATACAGCGCTTTCGTTTTTCTCGTTTCGTGGGTTGCCTTCGCGGGTCTGGAACCTTATACGCCGCAGGGCCTCGGAGTGTAGCGCAGCCTGGTAGCGCATCTGGTTTGGGACCAGAGGGTCGGGAGTTCGAATCTCTCCACTCCGACCATTTTTCTCCCCGTCCCTGAACACCCGAGCTCCGGCGAGTGCGCGCACGGGGTGCCCTTGGCGTCCGTCACAGATACCTCTATCGGCTGCCCCGATGGACCACGTAATGATCCATATATGACGATGCAGACGATATCTCTGGAAGGCAAGCTCGCCGGGCGAGAACCCCAACCGCCTTACACCCGGCGAGCCCACAACCCGATCTGGAACGCGATCGGGGCCGGGATCAGCCGGCAAACTGGATGTTGCAAGATGGATGCCGGCGATCTTGTCCCGAAATGGGACAGTTAAGTGGCGCTTTCCCATGGATTGACGACGGGTATGCCCGCCGCGTGAAAGGCCGGCACGTCACGTGAAGCGACGCGGAAGCCTTTGGCGGCGGCGATAGCCGCTATGTAGCCGTCGGGTATAGGAAACCCCTTGCCAGCGGCTCTGGCCTTTGCGGCAAGGCCGGGATACTGCCGCGCTGCCTGCGCATCGAATGGCAGAACGCGCTGTTCGAACACCGCGCGTATGCCAGCAAAGGCCTCAGCCAGGGCATTCTTGCGGCGCCCCGCAGCCATCACCTCGATGCCGAACAGCACCTCAGCGAGAGTCACGCTGGAAATATACAATGTTTCAGCAGCCTGATCGTCCAGCCATGCCAGAACCGCCGGATGGGGCTGTGGCCTCATCACCTCCGAAACGACATTGGTGTCCAGGACGATCATTCGAATCTCAGAGGCTCGGCCGGGCTTTTAGCGCGGACCTGCTCCAAGGCATCTACATCCTCGCCTTTTACCCCGGCGCGGCGAGCGATGTCGGACAACAAAGTGCCCAGCTTCACACGCCCTTCCGGCCGCACGGCGTTTTCGAGTATGGCTCGAATCTCCGCTTCCGTGCTTCGGCCGTGGACGGCGGCCTGCACGCGCAGAGCGCGGTGGGTTTCTTCCGGAATATTTCTGATCGTCACAGATGGCATTGATATCATCCCGATGTCATTGACATCATATCACCAGATGTCTCTGATGTCACTGGCTCTGACGTCACCTGCTGGCTACCGGACAAGGCCTAAATCTCGAACTCGCCCTGCCCTTCGTCCATGGCGCTGACGGTTTCGGCGGCGAGCGCCCTGGTGATCGGCGTCTTGCGCTCCAGCGCTGCGCGGTCGAGGCGTTCCACCACGCGCATGGCGGTGGCCAGCGAGCGCTCGATGCGCCTGACCAGATATTGCACGACATGCGGCTCGACCTCGACCTGGCGGTCGGCGAAAAGCTTTGTGATGACGCCGGCGAGCAGCAGATCGTCGGGTTCGTGGATCTCGACGGTCGCTGCAGCCTTCAGCCGCGAGATGAGGTCGGGCAGCGCGACACCCCAGGCCGAGGGAAAGCGCCTGGCCGTCAGCAGCAGAGTGGAGCCGGCGCCACGGACGGCGTTGATGAGGTGGAACAGGCCAGTCTCGTGGACGGGGTGCTTGTCGATGTCGTCGATGAGGACGGGCATCTCGCCAAGATCGGCGATGCACTGTTCGATGCGTCCGGCATCGACCCTTAGCGCGCCGGCGCGGGCCAGCCAGATCGAGGCCAGATGCGTCTTGCCGGAGCCGGCCGGCCCGGCCAGCACCACGACCGGCGACGGCCAGTCGGGCCACCGGTCGACCAGCGCCACCGCCTGGGCGTTGGTCGAAGACACCACGAGCTCGTCGCGCGAGTAGCCGGTGCCGTGGCCGAGATCGAGCGGCAACTGGCGCGGCGGATCGGTTCTGTCAGAGGCCATGGCGTGTCAGCCGCGCGGCTTGGCGGCCCGGCGGCGGTTGGCCGGCAGCGGCGGTATGGGCTCGGTCGCGTGACCCTTGTAGAGCGGCGATTCGAGATAGCGGGCAATGGCGAAGCGCACCAGCACGGCGACCGCCGCCGAAGCCGGCACCGCGATCAGCAGGCCGACAAAGCCGAACAGCGCGCCGAAGGCGAACAGCGCGAACATCAGCCAGACCGGATGCAGGCCGACGCTTTTGCCCACCAGTCTCGGCTGCAGGATGTTGCCCTCGATGAACTGGCCGACGAAAAACACGCAGGCCACCGCAGCGATCATCACCCAGTCCGGCCAGAACTGGACAAAAGCGACGCCGACCGCGAGCACCAGCCCGGTCAGCGAGCCGACATAGGGGATGAAGGAGATCAGCCCGGCGAAGAGGCCGATGAGGATCGCGAAGTTGAGGCCGGCCAAAGTCAGGCCCGTGGCGTACATGGCGCCGAGCACCAGGCAGAGCGTGCCCTGACCGCGCACGAAGCCGGCGGTCGCGGTGTTGATGTCGCGGGCGATCGTTCGCACCGTTTCGACATAGTCGCGCGGCACCCAGCTGTCGACCTCGGCCACCATGCGGTCCCAGTCGAGCAACATGTAGAAGGCGACGACCGGCGTCACCACGAACAGGCTGATCACCGAGACCAGCGCCACGCCGGAGCTCCAGATCGACGTGAAGACGGTGGTGAGCAGGCCAAAGCCGGAAGTGAGCAGCGAGTTCAGCCCGTCGCGCAAGCTGTTGGCGTTGACGCCAAATCTCTGCTCCAGCCATTTCGGGTCGAAGCTGGTGATCAATGCCTGCAGGCGGGTGAGATATTCCGGCAGCTTGCCGGCGAAATCGGCCATTTGCGTCGCCAGCACCGGCACCAGGATGACGAAGGCGAGCACAAGCACGACGATGAAGGCGATCAGGATGACCACCGTCGCCATCAGCCGGGAGAGGCCGAGGCGCTGCAGCCGGTCTGCAACCGGATCGAGGAAATAGGCGAGCACCATGCCGGCGACGAAGGGCAGAAGGATGCTGGAGAAGACGTAGAGGAACAGGGCGAGCAGGACGGCGGTGCCCAGCCAGAAGAATATCTGGCGGCGGAACGCCGAGGACGCGGCTTCGCCGGCCGCCGCTGCCTCGGCGGCCGCCGCGATGGATCCTTGGTCAGGAGTCCGGTTTGGAGCCTTCGCCATAGCCGCTCATATGCCTCAACCAGGTCACGAGATAGGCCGCGGCCGAAGCCACGGTCAAGACCCCGGACAGCAATATGAGCGCCGGCCTCAGCGGGTCGAAGTGGATCGAAATAGCCAATTCGCCAAGCACCACCGCCGCCAGGATGATCTGGATGGCGGTGTTGGCCTTGGATATCAGGAGCGGTTTCATCTCGACCGGATGTGCCATCACCGTCGACAGAAGCACGGCGCAGACGATCAGCGCGTCGCGCGAGACCATGGTGACGACCAGCCACAGCGGCAACTCGCCGATGAAGCCCATGACCACGAACGCCGAGACCAGCAGCAGCTTGTCAGCCATCGGGTCGAGATAGGCGCCGAGTTTCGAAAACTGGTTGAAGCGGCGAGCGATGAAGCCGTCCACGCCATCGGAGATGCCGGCAACGAGGAAGCCGGCAAAAGCCCAGTCCCAGCGCGCCTGCAGCATGGCCAGCACCACGGCGGGCACGAGAACCAGGCGCATGATCGTAATCATGTTGGGGATGGTCAAACGTCTGCCCCGTCGTGGCTTGTCGGGAGATAGATGATGGAGATGGGAGGTAGACGCAAGGACCGAGCGCCTCGTTCTTCCACACGGGCGATTGGCGAAAGCGGCGATGACGATCGATCTCCCCCCTTGCGGGGGAGATGCCTGGCAAGGCAGAGGGGGGTGCTGTCCCGCCGACGTATCGGCCATTGCTCAACGGGCATCAACTGATCGTTCGAAGGTCGCGATCCTCCACACCCCTCTGTCCTGCCGGACATCTCCGCAAGGGGGAGATCAGCTGTCGCCTCGGACTTCGCCAATCGCCAATGCTGTTGCGACCATCGCTGTCCACGGTTTTGTCGGCTGACAAGGCCGTCATCCTTGCTCCCCGAAACCATTCATGCGAAGAGCCCGCAAGGGAAACAGCGACGAGCCGGATATGACCAAGCGCGACACAGCCAAGCGCAAGAACGGGCTCACCTATGCCGAGGCGGGTGTCGATATCGATGCTGGCAACCTGATGGTGGAGAAGATCAAGCCGCTGGTGCGCGCCACGCGCCGGCCGGGCGCCGATGGCGAGATCGGCGGCTTCGGCGGGCTGTTCGACCTCAAGGCCGCCGGCTTCACCGATCCGGTGCTGGTCGCCGCCAATGACGGTGTGGGCACCAAGCTCAAGATCGCCATCGATGCCGGCAAACACGACACAATCGGAATCGACCTCGTTGCCATGTGCGTCAACGACATCGTCGTGCAGGGCGCCGAGCCGCTGTTCTTCCTCGACTATTTCGCCACCGGCAAGCTCGACCCCGACCAGGGGGCGGCGATCGTCGGCGGCATTGCGCAAGGCTGCCGGCAGGCCGGCTGCGCGCTGATCGGCGGCGAGACGGCCGAGATGCCCGGCATGTATCACGGCAAGGATTACGACCTCGCCGGCTTCGCCGTGGGCGCAGCCGAGCGCGGCCAGCTGCTGCCCACCGACGACATCGTCGAGGGCGACGTGCTGCTCGGCCTCGCCTCGTCCGGCCTGCATTCCAACGGCTTTTCGCTGGTTCGCCGCATCGTTGCCGCCAGCGGCCTCGCTTGGAGCGACCCGGCACCGTTCAACGACGAGGCGACGCTTGCCGAAGCACTGCTCGAGCCGACGCGCATCTATGTGAAGTCGATCCTGAAGGCGATCCGCAATACGCATGGCATCAAGGCGCTGGCCCACATCACCGGCGGCGGCTTCCCCGAGAACATTCCGCGCGTGCTGCCGAAGGACTTTTCCGCCGAGCTCGACCTCAATGCCATCGAAGTGCCGCCGGTGTTCGCGTGGCTGGCCAAGACCGGCGGCGTGGCCCCGGAAGAGATGATGCGCACCTTCAATTGCGGCATCGGCATGATCCTCGCCGTGGCCTCCGGCCAGGCGGCACAAGTGGCTGCTGTGCTGCAGGAGGCCGGCGAGACGGTGACGCCGATCGGCCGCATCGTGCCACGCCGCGACGCCGGCGTCATCTACCGGGGGTCGATCGGCCTATGAGCAGGAAACGCACCGTCGTTCTGATCTCCGGGCGCGGCTCCAACATGACGGCGCTGATCGCGGCGGCGAGCGACCCGGCCTATCCGGCAGAGATCGTCGGCGTCATCTCCGACCGGGCGAACGCCGCCGGCCTCGCCATCGCGGCCGCGCGCGGCATCGCCACCAAGGTGATCCAGCGCTCGGACTATGGCAGCAAGGAAGCGCATGACGGCGCGATCGATGCCGCCCTTGCCGGCTTCGGCGCCGAAATCGTCGCGCTGGCCGGCTACATGCGCATCCTGGGCGGCCGCTTCGTCGAGAAATGGCTGGGGCGGATGGTCAACATCCACCCTGCCCTTTTGCCTGCCTTCAAGGGCCTGGATACGCATGCCCGCGCCCTGCGCGCCGGCGTTCGCATCCATGGCTGCTCGGTGCATTTCGTGACGCTCGACATGGATGACGGCCCGATCATCGCGCAGGCCGCTGTGCCGGTGATGGTCGGCGACAATGAGGATACGCTCGCCGCCCGCGTGCTCAAGGCCGAGCACCGGCTCTACCCGCTGGCGCTCGGTCTCGTCGCCGAAGGCAAGGCGCGCATGGAGAAGGGCCACACCGTGCTCGCCCATTTCGCCGACGATGCCGACAACGGGACCTCCGTGGTAATGGCGCCCGACCCGCTGCGCGAGGAAAGCGATCTCGAGCAGTTGGCGCGGATCACGCCGTAAGGGATTGAGGCTGATAGCATTTCCGAGTCCGGACCGGGACGACCTGACGTTGGTGCCGAAACCGGAGCGCTGAACGTCGGCAACTATCTCATACTCTATCGCCTCGCCAAGGAACGGATTGAGATCGTGCGTATCGTGCATGGCGCACGCGACGTCTCGACGTTATTTTGAAAGGCAGTGGCGACAGGGAATGGTGATATGGCGAACGCAAGACAACTCCTCGTCCTGCGCCACGCCAAGTCGAGCTGGGACGATGCCAAGCTTGCCGATTTCGACCGGCCGCTCAGCTCGCGCGGACTGAAGACGGCGCCGCTGATGGGACGGGAGCTTTCCCGGCGCGGCTGGTTGCCGGATCTGGCGCTGGTGTCTGCCGCGCTGCGCACGCGCGACACATGGCGGCTGGTCGCGGCCGAACTGCCACGAAACGTGCCGGCGGAATTCACCGATGCGCTCTACGAGGCCGCGGCAGAGGATGTGTTGGCCGTGGTGCGCAAGGTCAGCGCGGCAAGCCTTTTGCTGCTCGGCCACAATCCCGGGCTGGAGGAGTTCGCGCGCCGGCTCGCCAGTTCGAGGTCAGATGCCCAGGCGCTGAGGAAGCTCGAGGAAAAATTCCCGACGGCGGCACTGGCCCGTTTTGTCCTCGATGGAGACTGGGCGGATCTCGGCTTCGGTGGCGCGCGGCTGACGCATTGCATCAGGCCGAAGGAGCTGAGCTAGCGGCCTCCACGGCAGCGCGACCCTTGCGCGCGCGGAGCCCAAAGACAAAATCCGACCAAAGCGATAGCGCCGAACCTTGCCGATTTGATTCAGGCTTGCGCAAAGGCGAAGCGGCGGGACAAGCCCGCCGCCTCGGGGAACAATCTTGGCGAAAATCGTCGATGACGGCCAATCCCTCGACTGGGGCAGTTTCAACGCCGCAACACGTCGCGCATGTCGTATTCGCCGGGCGGCTGTCCGGCGACCCAGAGTGCAGCGGCGATGGCGCCGCGGGCGAACATCGAGCGATCGCCCGCCGAATGCGACAGCGTCAGCACCTCGCCGTCGGCGAGGAAGCTGACGCTGTGCTCGCCGACGATGCTGCCGCCGCGCGTCACCGCGAAGCCGATCTCGCCGGGCGGACACGGACCGGTGACACCGTCGCGGTCGCGTCGCGCGACGTCTTCCAGCGCAATGCCCCGCCCCTGTGCGGCCGCCTCGCCCAGCATCAGCGCCGTGCCCGATGGCGCATCCACCTTCGCGCGATGGTGCGCCTCGAATATCTCGATGTCGCAGTCGTCGGGGCCGAGCGCGCGCGCCGCCTGCTCGACCAGCCCGGTCAGCACGTTGAGGCCAAGCGAGTAACTGCCGGAACGCACGATGGCGACCGTCTTCGCGGCGGCGGCAATGGCGGCAAGCTCAGTGGCGTCGAAGCCGGTCGAGCCGATCACCAGCGCCGGGCCGCCACGCACGGCGCAAGCCGCGGCAAGTTCAGCCGACGCAGCCGGCGTGGTGAAATCGACGATGACGTCGGCAAGCGCCAGCGCCTCGTCACGCTCGACCAACCCCTCGCCGGCGGAGCCGGACCGGTGGAAGCGGGCCGCGAGTTCGAGGCGTGGATCGGCCGCCACGCTTTCCACCATCTGCCGGCCCATGCGGCCGAGCGCGCCGGCTATGGCGATCCTGAGCGGCTTCGGCATTGCGGCTCCAATGGGAAAGACGAGTCGGAACAAGCAGCTGGAACAACGTCTTGCAAGATTGATTCACCCAACGGTCGCGCCATTCGTCTGCAGCATCATGCCGGCGATCTCCTTCACCAGCTTGGCGGCGACCAGAGCGGTCTGGTTCGAGAGATCCTGGCTCGCATTGTATTCAACGACATCGGCGGCGACGATCGGCTGGTCTATTCCCTGGATCAGGCCGATCACCTGGCGGGTGGTGAAGCCGCCTGGTTCGCGATGGGAAATGCCGGGAGCGAAGGCCGGATCGAGAGCGTCGATATCCATCGAGACATAGACGGGCGTCTTGAGGTCAAGCCGCAGCCCTTCCTTGAAATGCCGCATCTCCACCACCTCGACATCGAAGCGCCTGAACTGGTCGCGGTGGTGGTCGTTGATGGTGCGCAGGCCGATCTGGATCAGCCGGTCGGCAAGCCGCTCCTCCATGATGCGCGCGAAGGGCGAGGTGTGCGAGCGCGGATTGTCGCCATAGGCATGGTAGATGTCGGGATGGGCATCGATATGCAGGATCGTCAGGCTGGGATGACGGCGCCGTACCGCGCGCAGCACCGGCCAGGAGATCGCATGGTCGCCGCCGAGCGAGATCAGCGGATGGCCGGCATCCAGCGCGCGGCCGACTTCGCTTTCGATCCGCTCCCACGGATTGCCGGGCTGCGTGAAATCGATGTCGCCGTGATCGATGAAGCGGTCGCTGAGGTCAAAGCCGGTTTCCGACCATGAACTGTAGGCATCGCTGGCGAGTTCGCGCCGGATCAGCGGCGGCGCTTCGGCCGCACCGCGCAGCCAGGACGAATTCCCGTCATGCGGAATGCCCAGAAGCGATATCTTGCTCACGACATCCTCCCTCGTCGCAACAGACAGGGCGTCTCTATAGACGCGGGAGCTGGCGGCCGCGACAGCAGGCGCTTGGGCCAGATCGCGGGATCAAACGCCAAGCTCTTGCGGCTTGCGCAGCCATACCTTGTTGTCGTGCAGCGCGGCACCGCCATAGGGCGCCGGCGCGTCGGCGCCGGTCAGCACGTTGATGCCCTCGCCGCGTTCATGCGCGCTGTTCGGCCAGATGCCCTCGGCGATCACCACGCCGCGCTGGATGCCGTCGAAGAACTTGGCGTGCAGCACCAGCTCGCCGCGCTGGTTGCCGACCTCGACGCGGCTGCCATCGGCAAGCCCGAGTTCGGCGGCATCGTCGGGATGCAGCAGCAGCACCGGCCTGCCCTCCTTTTCCTTCGACACGGGCGTCTCGGCGAAGGTCGAATTGAGGAAAGTGCGCGCCGGCGAAGTGGTCAGCCGGAACGGATGGGCTTCGTCCGCCACCTCGATCAGTTCGACATGGTCGGGGAATTCCGGCAGCTGTTCCACCGGTCCGAACAGCCCCATGCTCCTCGGCGGCCGGTTGGGCGCCGCCTGCCCGGACCAGTCGGGACGGAAGCGGAACTTTCCGTCCGGATGGCCAAAGCCGTCGATGAAATGCGCCGCCTCGAAATCCGGCTGCATGTCGATCCACTTCTGTTCGCCCAGGCTGTCGAAGCTGCCCAGCCCGCGCTTGCCGAGGATGATGTCGATATGCTCCTTCTCGGTCAGGCCGAAGCCCGGCCTGTCGGAGACGCCGAGCCGCTTCGCCAATTCCTCGATGACAAAATGGTTGGTGCGCGGCCCCTCCGGCGGATCGATCAGCTTCGCGCCGAGCGTGATGTGCTGGTTGCCGCCGCCCTTGTAGATGTCGTCATGCTCGAGGAACATCGTCGCCGGCAGGACGACATCGGCGAGCCTGGCGGTGTCGGTCATGAACTGCTCGTGCACGCAGGTGAACAGGTCGTCGCGCAAAAAACCCTGCTTCACCAGCCGCTGCTCGGGCGCGACATTGACCGGATTGGTGTTCTGGATGAGCAGCGCCGTCACCGGCGGACCGCCATAGAGCGCGTCCGCGGCCCCTGTCAGCACCGGGCCGATGCGCGAATGGTCGAGATGGCGCACGTTCGGGTCGCGCAGCGCGGTGCCTTCGAGAAGATCCTGGTTCAGCTTGAAGATGCCTGAATTGGAATGGAAGGCGCCGCCGCCCTCATATTGCCAGGCGCCGGTGACCGCGGCGATCGAGGCCGCCGCGTGCATGTTGACCGAGCCGTTGCGCTGGCGCGAGAAGCCGTAGCCGAGACGGAAATAGGTCTTCTTCGTCGTGCCGACGAGATGCGCGAAGGTCTCGATCTCGGCAACGCTCAATCCGGTGATCGCGGCCGCCCAGTCCGGCGTGCGGGTGCGGAGGTGCTGCTCCAGCCCGCGCGGATCGTCGGTGTACTTGTCGAGATAGGCGTGGTCGGCGAAGCCGTCCCGGAACAGCACATGCATGACCGCGCAGGCCAGCGCGCCATCGGTGCCGGGCTTGAGCACCAGGCCGAGATCGGCCTGCTTCATCGTCGCGTTCTCATAGACGTCGATGACGACGATCTTGGCCTTGCGTTCCTTACGCGCCTTGATCGCGTGGGTCATGACGTTGACCTGCGTGACCACGGCATTGGTGCCCCAGATCACGACGCAGTCGGACTTGGCCATCTCGCGCGGATCGGGACCGCGCAGCGCGCCTGCTCCAACCATCCAGCCGGTCCAGGCGAGGTTGGTGCAGATCGAGCCGAAGAAGCCGGAGTACTTCTTCGCGTGGCGCAGCCGGTGGATGCCGTCGCGCTGCACCAGCCCCATCGTGCCGGCATAGTAATAGGGCCAGACCGTCTCCGAGCCGTACATCTCCTCGGCCTTGATGAACTTCTCGGCAACGAGGTCGAAGGCCGCTTCCCAGCTGGACTCCTTCCAGATGCCGTCGCCCTTGGCGCCCGCCCTGACCAGTGGCTTCAGCAGGCGGTCTGGGTGGTGGACGCGGTCGGCATAGCGGGCGACCTTGGCGCAGATGACGCCTGACGTGTAGCTGTTGGCCTTGGCGCCATAGACGCGGCCGACACGGTTACTATCGAGCAGCTCGACCTCGAGGGCGCAAGTGGACGGGCAGTCGTGCGGACAGGCCGAATGGCCGATCCTGAGCTTGGCGTGCTGGTTCATGCGGGTTGTCTAGCGGGATTCAGGCTCGGCGTGTAGGTCCAGATCGGGCGCGAGTTGGCACTGTTCTGCCAAGATGTGCTGCGCAGTGAGGTTGCGGGAGTAGGTTTTTTTGCGCGGCATTGAAACAGCCAATCTCCCCCCTCGTGGGGGAGATGTCCGGCAGGACAAAGGGGGGCGTGAAGGATCGCCAACCTCTGAGTTCATTCGGTAGCGAAACACTATGGGACTTCGCTGTTTGGCTGAGAGGCCGGCGGGACAGCGCCCCCCTCTGCCCTACCGGGCATCTCCCCCACTTGGGGGGAGATTGACTGTCGCCGCGGGTTTCGCCAATCGCCAACCTCGGAGATTGGCGCAACGCCCCCTCACATCCCGAACCAGCGCGCGCGGCGGCTGGAGCCGAAATGCTCCTTGTCGGCCCTGAGCGCGAGCGAGGCTTCGTGGTAGGTGCCTGTCGGTTTCGGACCGGAGAAGAAATCCACCTCGACCTTGCCGATGCGGCCGCCGCCGAATTCGATATAGCAGGTGCCGAAACCATCATATTGCTTCGCCGTGCCGCTGTTGGAGAGCTTCACGATCAGATCGCTGGCGACGGCGCGCGCGGCGCCTTCGGCGAAGACGCCGGCTTTCGGCGTGCCGGTGTTGGCGCCGTCGCCCACGGCGTAGACGCCGGCGTAATTGGTCTCCAGCGTCCTCGGGTTGACCGTGATCCAGCCATTCTCGGTCATGCCGCTGGCAATGACCACGTCGGGCACGCGATGCTTGGGCACGCCGAGGAACAGGTCGAACTGCATCTTCACCCCGTCGTCAAGGATCGCGACCTTGCGCGCATTGTCGATCGACGCGACGCGGCGGCCTGGAATGAAGCCGATGTTGCGCTCGACGAAGGCGGAGACGAGGGCGCGCGAAGTTTCCGGCGACGGCGGCACCGGACTCGGCAGCGGCAGCACGAAATTGATCTCGCAGGCTTCGCGCACGCCGCGCTTGACCAGGTAGTCGTGCAGCATCAGCGCGCATTCGCTGGGCGCCGGCGGGCATTTGTAGGGCGCGCCGCAGACCCCGACCAGCGCCCTCCCCCTGGTGAAGGTGGGCAGCACGTCGCGCAGCCGCTCGGCGCCGGCGACGGTGTAGAATTCGTTGGCGCCGGCGAGCCCTGGCGTGGCGTCGAAATCGTAATCGGCGCCGAGCGCCACGACGAGGAAATCGGCCTCGTGGACGCCGGCATCGGTGGTGACGCGCCGCCGCTCGGGGTCGATCGCGGTGACCGTTTGCCTGAGCAGGCGCACGCCGGGCTTGGCATAGTTCGAGTAAGGCAGGCGCACCTGATCCGCCGTCTTGTGGCCGAACATGACGTCGAGCTTGGAAAAGCCGAAGACGAAGCCGTCGCTCTTGTCGATCAAGGTGACGTCGATGCCGGCGCCGAAGGTCTCGGACAGCAGGCTGGTGAGTTCGAGGCCGCCAAAGCCCGCCCCAAGGACGAGGACGCGCGGCTTGCTGGAAGTGTTCATGTTACCCTCTCATTTGTTGCTTGGAATGACGCGCGTCGTAGTCAAATTTCCCTAGGACCAGTGCCTCAACGTGGCGGTGTCCTCGGCGAAGATCACGCCGAAGAAGCCGTCGATCATCTTCAGCGTGTCGGCATCGCTCATGCCGGGCAGCGCCGGGAAATCGCCCTCCAGATCCACCTTGGTCCTGCCGCCCATCGGCGTGTAGCTGTGGGTGAATCGCGCGCCGTCGAAGGCGCCGCCGGTCAGCCTGGTCTCGATGCCGCGCGGCGGATCGAGCGTATGCTCGACCTGCATGGCGAAGGTGGTTCCGTCGGGATTATAGACCTCGGCGTCGAGGGTGACGACATTGCCGGCCACACCGGCGAGCCGGTGGCTCTTGAAGGCCAGATGCCGGTGGTTGCCGGCGCTCATATATTGGAACAGCCGCTCCGGCGTGGCGTCGAAGACGGCGATGGCGGGCTTCACGTAATGCACGGTCATGGCGGTCTGCTCCTGCGATGGTTCTTTGGGCGCGCGGCCGGAAAGGGTCTCGCCGCTCCCCGGCCGCGGCTCACGCGGCCGCGGCTCAGGCGTGCGGCTGCGGGACGATGCGGATGTAGGGCTTGGGCGCCTTCCATCCGTTCGGGTAGATCTTGGCCGCCTCGTCGTTCGACACCGAGCCGGCGATGACGACGTCCTCGCCCTGGCGCCAGTTGACCGGAGTCGCGACCCGGTGTTTCGCGGTGAGCTGCAGGGAATCGATGACGCGAAGGATCTCGTCGAAGTTCCGGCCGGTGGTCATCGGATAGGAGATCAGCAGCTTGACCTTCTTGTCCGGCCCGATGACATAGACGTTGCGCACAGTCTGGTTGTCGGCCGCGGTGCGGCCCTCCGAGGAGTCGCCGACAGTCGCCGGCAGCATGTCGTAGAGCTTGGAGATCGCAAGCGTCAGGTCGCCGATCATCGGGTAGTTCGGCGCATGGCCTTGCGTCTCCTCGATGTCCATGGCCCAGCTCTGGTGCCGGTCGACGGGATCGACGCTGAGCCCGATGATCTTCACGTTGCGCTTGTCGAATTCAGGCTTGAGCTTGGCCATGTAGCCGAGTTCCGTGGTGCAGATCGGCGTGAAATCCTTGGGGTGGGAGAAAAGGACGCCCCAGGACTCGCCGAGCCAGGAATGGAAGCTGATCTGGCCTTGCGTCGTCTCGGCTTCGAAATCCGGGGCGGTGTCGTTGATGCGGATGGACATGGTGAGTTCTCCTCTGTGAATGGGTTGACGCGGCCATACTGACCGGCCGGCGTTCCTTCACCGTTCCCCGAATGCGCCTTGCCTGTGCCGGCCCTTCCAATCGGCATCGATGCCGGACTATGGTTGGCCGGGGCCTTGGGAGACGAAAATGCACGTAGAGGTGGATTTGCTTGGCCAATTCCGCGTGTCCATCGATGGACGCGCGGCGTCCGCGGCGGCGTGGCGGCGCACGAGCAGCGTGACGCTGGTCAAATTGCTGGCGCTTGCCCGGCGCCATCGGCTGCACCGCGAGCAGGTAATGGACGCACTATGGCCCGACCTCGAACCGGAGGCCGCCGCCGCCAATCTGCGCAAGGCCGTCCACTTCACCCGGCGCGCGCTCGGCGCGCATGACATCATCGCGCTCGACGGCGAAGTCGTGGCGCTGGCGCCGGGCGCTGAGCTCGCCGTCGATGCTGCCTTGTTCGAGGCCGAGGCGACGGCGGCGCTGCAGGCAAACGATCGCGGGGCCACGGAACGGGCGGCCCGGCGCTACGCCGGCGACCTGCTGCCGGACGACCGCTACGCTGAATGGGCGGAAGAGCCGCGCCAACGGCTGCGCGAGCTCTATGTGCGCGTGCTGGAGGCGGCCGGTCTGTGGGAACGCTTGCTGGCGGTCGATCCCGCCGACGAGCGCGCCGCGCGGGCCCTGATGCAGGCGGCACTCGAGGCCGGCAATCGCGGCGAGGTCGTGCGGCAATTCGAGCGGCTGCGCGAAAGCCTGCGCGTCGATCTCGGCGTCGGCCCGCAAGCGGCGACGGTCGCCATCTACGAGAAGGCGCTGGCGCTCGGCGGCGCGCAGCCGACCGGGATCGCCGAACGGGTGCGCGGGCTTTTGGCCTGGGGCATCATCCAGCTCAACAGCGGCGACTTCGGCGATGCCGGGCAGAAGGGCGCCGAGGCGCGCACACTGGCGATCGCCGCCGAGCTCGGGCGCGAGGTCGGCGAGGCAAGCGCGCTGATCGGGCTCGCCGCGCACATGCAGGGGCAATGGCAGGAGCTTTTCCAGTCCGAATTCGTCGACTGGGTTCGTGGCGCGCCGAGCGTTGCCTCCAACGTCTTCGACGGGCATCTGTGCCTGGCGGAATTCTGCCTCTACCGGGCAGGCGGCCATGAACACATGGCCAAGGCGGCGCGCGAGCTTTTGGGCATCGCCGAGGCCGCCGGATCGGTTCCCGGCCGCGTGCTTGCCTCGCTGATCCTCGGCGAGGCCGAGCTGTTCTCGGGGCGGCTCACAGCGGCGGAGGAGCTGTTGACCAGCGCAGCCCAGCTCAGCGCTACAGCGCGCGCCCCTTTCGGCGAGGCGCTGGCGCTGCATCGACTCGGCGAAATCGCGCTGGCGCGCGGCCAGAAATGGCGCGCCGGCCGGCTCCTGCAGAAGGGCTTGCGCCTTGCCGAATCCACATGGCTCGCCCCGCATCTGCTGATCCGCTTCCAGGCCCTGGCGGTCGAGGCGGCGGCGACGCAATCGCAGGCGATGGAGGCGATCCGGCAGGGCGACCGCAGGCTGGCCGAAAAATGCACCTGCCAGCCCTGCTCGATGGGCTTTCGCGTCGCGTCCTCGATCGCGCTGGCCGAGGCCGGGGAACTCGACCAGGCGAGCCGGCGCATCGACGAGGCCGAGCGACTGGCCGGCATGTGGCAGGGCGGACCGTGGGTCGCCGCCGTCTGGGAAGCGCGCGGCGTGCACCGCCAGGCGCGCGGCGAAAGCGACCAGGCCTCCGCGCTGTTGCGCGAAGCGGCCGCGCGCTACGCCGAACTCGGCCGCCCGCGCGACCAGGAGCGCTGCCTGGCGCGGGCGCAAGCGGTTGAAGTGAGGCTGGCGGGGTAGAAGCTGCCAATCTCCCCCTTGTGGGGGGAGATTAGGCTTTCATCCCTACTCCGCGATCCCTTCCTCATATTCCGCCGACATGGTCAGCCACTTGTCCTCGTTCTGCGCCAGCGTCTGAGCGAGTTGCGAGCGTTCCTTGGCGAGGCGTGTCGCGGTCGAGGGGTCCTTTTCGTAGATCGCCGGATTGGCGAGCTCGTCCTCGATCAGGTCGATGCGCTTGCGGATGCGGTCCATCAGTGCCTCGGTGGCGCGGATTTCTTTCGCCAGCGGTTCGAGCGCGGCACGGCGCTGGGCCGCCTCGCGGCGACGGTCGGCCTTGGAGGCCTTGTCGGCTTCCTTCTGTTCGCGGCGATTGGAGGAAACGCCGGTGACCAGCGTCTTGTAATCCTCGAGGTCGCCGTCATAGGGATTGACCGCGCCGTCCTTGACCAGCCACAGGCGATCGGCCGTCGCCTCGAGCAGGTGACGGTCGTGCGAGATCAGGATCACGGCGCCGGGGAAATCGTTCAGCGCATGGATCAGCGATTCACGGCTGTCGATATCGAGGTGGTTGGTCGGCTCGTCGAGGATGAACAGGTTCGGTCCGTCGAAGGCCGACAGGCCCATCAAAAGGCGCGCCTTCTCGCCGCCGGAGAGATCCTTGGCGGCGGTGTTCATCTTCTCGGTGGTGAGGCCGAACTGGGCCACGCGGGCACGCACCTTCGATT
>NZ_RZOS01000519.1:0-3577 GCF_004022605.1 Mesorhizobium sp. M4B.F.Ca.ET.089.01.1.1 | reverse complement strand
CTCTATGCCCTCACCCGCGATGGGCTGCGCCTGGTGCTCGACGGCCTCGTCGTCGACAGCTATGGCGGCGAAGGCGACGCCAATTGCGCCGGATCCTTTCATTCCAGCAAGGCCGGCCTGTCGATGCGATCGGCGAGCCACCACGGTTATCGCGACATCAGCGTGGTCGAGCGGAGGGATACCGACGAGCCCGCCCTCGACACGAAGGGCGAATGCCAGTCGCACCCCGGCAAGCCTGTGAAACGAACCTACCGGCTCCGCTTTGACGGCAACCGCTATCCGGTTCCGGCGGCGCTCAAGGCCTTGGAACCGTGAGAAGGCTGCTTGCACAGCGGTGCCTGCCGAGCAGGCGGCCCGAGGCGCTCGCCGATGGCGGCGCCGGCAAGGTCTCCGACGACGCCGCCTCCATCATGTGGTGAAGGCGGCGATCTTCTCCGTCAGGAAAAGATTTCCGCCAGATCCTCTACGCTGGTGCCTTCCTTGACCTGGCGCAACTCGACATAGGTGACCGCGGAGGCAATCGACATCAGCGTCGACATGAACGCCGAGACCACAGCGCCGAGGACAATGGCGATATATCCGCCAAAGAGCAGCACGACCGTGCCGAGCACCATCTGGATGCCAAAGGCGATCAGGATGAGGATCAGGAAGAGGCCGAACAGCGCCCAGCGGCTGCCCTTGGTGAGCGCACGGCTGCGCGACATGGAGCCGAAGACGCCGAGCCTCTCCTGCACCAGGGCGGGCACCGCCACCGACCAGCCAAGCCACAGGATGATGCCAGGCACCAGCAGCGCTATCGAGGCGAGGCCGGCGCCGAGGGCAACCATCAATCCGATGCCTATGGTCGGCAGCAGGCAGCGGAGCGCGATCTGGATGCAATCCCCGAAGGTCGGCTTCTTGCCGTTCATGTCCTCGATCGTTGCCCTGACCAGCGCCGACTGCAGCAGCAGCGACAGGATGAAATAGAGCATCGCGAAGACCAGGGTCAGCATCGAATCGCGGAACATGGTGGCGGGATCGGCCATAGCCAGCGCCGCCGGATCGCCAGCCGCCAGGCCGCCCATTCGCACCTCGTTCCAGAACTGGAAAACGAATGTCGGCAGCCCCGAGAACAGCGCGGCAAGCCCCAGGCAAAGACCGATATTGCGATTGATGACGGCAAAGCTGTTGTTGAGTACCTTGCCGATCTGGAATTTCTCTGGCCGTGCCAGTGTCGTCGAAGTCATAGTCTGCCCCCTTAACCACAGCCGCATAATGGCTGGTTCGCATGACAGTAAATGTGACAAGATTAACACTTAGCGTCTAGCCTACTTGCAATTGTTGTGTCGCGTTGCCAGTGTCGGCGCGGCGGGTTTACGGGGGAGCGAGCGGGTGGCAGTTGCACAGCCGGGCACAGTGGACGCCGAATGGCTGGCGAAAGTGCACAAGCAGCTGCTGGCCGATACGTCCATCCAGTTCGACCTGCCGGCCTTCGCGCAACCCCAACCGCCGGCCTGGCTGAAGCCGTTGCTGGATTTCCTGTCGCAGCTCGGCCCCTATATGATCTACCTGTTCTGGGGCGCGGTCATATCGGGCGCCGTGATCATCCTGTTCCTGATCGTCCTCGAAATGAAAGGCATCGCCTGGCGCCTGCCGTGGCGACGCTCCCGCGGCGAAGCCGAGGCGCAGGAGGAATGGCGCCCCGATGCCGCGACGGCGCAGATCCTGCTGTCGGAGGCCGACGCGCTCGCGGCGCGCGGCGACTATGACGAGGCGGTCCATCTCCTGCTTCGTCGCAGCGTCGCCGACATAGCCGGGCGCCTGCCCGACTTCCTGCGTCCCTCGCTGACGGCGCGCGACATCGCCAATGCTCCTTCCCTGCCGGCGCGGCCACGCGGCGCGTTCAGCGAGATCGCACGCATCGTAGAGGCGGCACTGTTCGCCCGCCGGCCGGTCGGCGCCGAAGGCTGGCAGCAGGCGCGCGGCGCCTATGAGCGGTTCGCCTTCCGGGATGCCTGGGCATGAGCGCGCCCGCGGCCGAGACGGCACAGGAACCGTTCAGCCGCAGGACGCTGTTCTGGGGCATTTTCGCCAGCCTGTTCGCGGCGGCGGGGTTCTTTCTGCTGTCGACCTATGCGCCGGATTTTCGCCAACCCGGCGGCGGCGCGACGCCGCTGTCCAAGGGCGGCTCCGGCTATGCGGGGCTGGTGGAATGGCTCAAGCTGACCGGGACTCCTTCGCCGATGGCGCGCAGCGAGGAGGACCTCAGCACCGGCCTGATGTCCGGCTTCCTGCTGATCGTCACCATTTCGCCCGACGGCGACCCAGCCGCGCTCGACCGCATCGTCAAGCTCCGCGAAGACAAGGCCACGCTGTTCGTGCTGCCCAAATGGCAGACCATGCCGCTCGAGCAGCATGAAGGCTGGGATATCAAGATCGAGCGGCTGCCCGCTACGGCCGTGAACCAATGGCTGGGCCGGATCGGCAAGGCAAAGCTTGGCGAAGGAAAGAGCACGGTCGAGCAACTCGACATCAACGGCCATCTCGTTGCCGCGCCGGAAGACATGCAATGGGTGGCCGACGATCATCCGCTGATCTCGGCCGGCAACGGCAAGGGCGTTCTCACCGAACTCGACGACAAGCCATTCTACATCCTGACCGATCCGGACCTCATCAACAACGCAGCGCTCAAGGATCCAGACAGGGCCAGGGCGGCGCTCGATCTGATCGCCATGCTTGAGCCCGGCAAGGGCGCCGTGATGTTCGACCTCACGCTGCACGGCGCCGGGCGCAAATACGATCTCGCCAAGCTTTTGGTCGAGCCGCCCTTCCTGGCGCTGACGCTGTCGATCCTGGCCGCCGCTGCGCTGGCCTTCCTGCACGGGCTTGGCCGTTTCGGCCCGCCGCGCGCCGAGGGCCGGGCGATCGCTTTCGGCAAGCGGGCGCTGGTCGACACCACGGCGATGCTGTTCAAGCGCGCTGGACGGCTGGACGAGTTGGGCGACCGCTATGGCGCGCTGATGCGGCAGCGCGCCGGCGCGCTGCTCGGCGCGCCGCACGGTCTGCAGGGCGAGGCGCTCGACCGCTGGCTCGATTCCCGCGACAAGGGCGAGGCTCAGGGGTTCACGACGCGGCTCAAGGCCGCGGACAATGCCAGTTCGCTGGCGGACATGCATGAGGCAGCAGAGCGGCTGCACGACTGGACGGCAAGGAGGCTCGGTGAACGTCGATGATGTAAAGGCCCTGGCGACAGCGATCAGGGAAGAAGTGGCGAAAGCGATCACCGGCCAGCGCGACACGGTCGACCTGATGCTGACCGCCCTGTTCGCCGGCGGGCATATTTTGCTCGAAGGGCCGCCGGGGACCGCCAAGACCATGACAGCGCGCTGCTTCGCGCAGGCGCTCGGCGTCGCCTATGGACGCATCCAGTTCACGCCGGACCTGATGCCCGGCGATATCGTCGGCTCCAACATCTACAATTTCCAGACCGGCCAGTTCACGCTGACGCGCGGTCCGATCTTCTGCGACCTGCTGCTTGCCGACGAGATCAACCGCACGCCGCCGAAGACGCAGGCCGCCCTGCTGGAAGCCATGCAGG
>NZ_RZOS01000518.1:0-3630 GCF_004022605.1 Mesorhizobium sp. M4B.F.Ca.ET.089.01.1.1 | reverse complement strand
ATGCCGATTTCGGCTTCAACGACTTCCGCTCGGAGGAGACGCTGCCGCCGATGCAGAAGCGGGGGCCACTGGCCTCCGACGCGGCGATGACCGACGAGATCATCCGCGAGGCGGACGCAAGCGAGGACCCGGTCTTCATGTTCGCCGTCAGCCTGCAGAACCACGGGCCCTACGAGCCGTACCGCTATTACAATCCGTCCCACAAGGTCGCGGCGCCGATCAGCTCCTGGGCGCGTGAATCGCTGCTGAGCTATGCCGAAGGCTCGGCCGACGCCGACCGCGGCCTGGAACGGCTGGTCGAATGGGCAAAGAAGCGCCAGCGGCCGACGGTGATCGCCTTCTTCGGCGACCATCTGCCGCCGCTCGGGCCGGTCTATGTCGAGACCGGCTTCCTCAAGGACAACGTCGCGCCGCGCAAGGAGCCCTCGCCCGAAGCGGCACTCGAGCACCACCAGACGCCGCTGATCATCTGGTCCAACCGCACCGGCCCGGCCGAGGAGATGGGCGCCGTCAGCCCCGCCTTCCTGCCCTACCATATCCTGACCACTGCCGGGATCACGCACCCCTACTATACCGGCTTCCTCGGCGCCCTGCGCGAGCGCTACCGCGTCGTCGACCGCAACCTTCTGCTGTCGCCGGCCGGCGAGGCGACGCCCGACTGGGCGCGGCAGAAGAAGGTCGACCCGGCGATCAACGATTTCCGGCTGATCCAGTACGACATGATGTTCGGCAAGCGAAACGCCGCGCCGGACTTCTTCCCCGAAACCGTGGACAAGGTCGTCGCCCACACAAGCTGAGCCGGCGGGCGAACCCGCCGTTCAGTTCGTCAGCTGCAGCTTCGAAAATTTGCTGGCGATGGTCTGGAACACGTTCGGCAGCTTGCTCGGATCATTGACGGCGTAATAGTCGCTCGGATCGGAGGCGCAGGCACTGTAGAGCGCGCGGTTGGCCGCAGTATCGGCCTGCAGCACCATGGTGTAGACCTGCACGCCCTGGCTCTTCAGCTGCGTGCAGACATCCTTTGTCCAGCCATCGACATTGCGCGCAGCCGCCGTCTGGTTGTCGGAGCCGAAACGGCCGCCTCCGAGATAGCCGTAGGACGTATAGTCCGACTTGGTCGGCTGGCCGCTGGCGCCGTAGACGACATTCTCGCCGTCGGTCAGCATCACGACCTTGCTGACGCCCGAGGTCTTCCAAGGCGTGGCGTCGGTATAGGGCGGCTGCGGCGACAGCACCCGCATACCCCAGGCCAGCCCTTCCGAGACGTTGGTGCCCGAACCATTCCATTCGCTCATCTGGGCAGCGGCGGCGCGCAAGCTGTCGAAATCGTTGGTGAGCGGGACGATCGGGGTCGGGCAGGCGCGATTCGGACCGACGGTGATGGTGCTGCCGGTCTCGGTCACGATCTTGTTGGTCGAGGCAACATAGCGCGCGACCTTGCTTACATTGGCGTCGAGCACGCCACTAAGGTCGATGCCGAGGACGTTGGCGCCCGGCAGCGCCAGCTTGGTCTTGTCGATTGTGTCGTCAAGATAGGAGTTGTTGTAGCCGGTCGACGAATTGCCGTAGGAAGCGGACGGCTTGCGGGCGACGTCGGGATCGTCCGGCGCGAGGTAGGGGACGAACAGCGTGTCCGGGTTGGACGGATCGGGTGGCGTGTCGGAGATGTTGTAGGCGCCCGGCCGCGCCTCGACGCAGCCTTTCCAGCCGGTCCCCTTCCAGCCGGTGTGCTTCAAGGCCGGAACGTCCTGCTGAAGCTGCTTGAACAGCGACATATGATCTGGACGTTTGCCTTTTACTGCCGGGAAATTGATGCCGTTGGTGGACGACTTGCCGTTCAGGTCGATCCAGGACGGGTCGAAATCAGGGCCATTGACGTTGACGGCGGTGACAAATGGCACCAGCGAGGCGCGCACCTGGCGAGTCGGCGACTTGGCCGCCTCGAGATAGTCGATCAGCGACTTGGTCGCCTGCCTGAGCGCGCTGATGCGCGCGCCTGCCATGGAGCCGGTGTTGTCGAGCACCAGCACGACTTCGAGCTGGTTGTTCGATTCCATCGCCGAGGCATCGACGGTGATGTGCCTGTCGTCGCCGAACAGGAAAGCGAAGTTCAGATTGACGTCGGCCGAAGCGACAGCCTTGGTCTTGATGTAGGTGACGCCCTTGTCGACGCTGAGCGTGGCCTGGGCATTGGACAGTTCGCGGTGGGTCGCGACATTGGCCTGGAAATAGCGGTTGAAGGCATCGCTGCGCGAGATGTCGATGTCGCCGAGATGCGAAGAGGCCAGGTTGGCCGCGTCAAGCGCGTTCTGCAGATTGCTCCTGGCCTTCATCAGTGTCGAGACATCGGTGGCGAAGGCCACGGCGGTGAGGATCGCCGGCACGCCGAGCGCCAGCACCAGCGCGAAGTTGCCGCGCTTCGAGCGCCAGAAATTCTTGAGAAGCATCCTACCCCCGGGATCGCCAAGCAGACCGCCCCCGCGCGGTCACCCGATTTCGTGCGCTTCTCGTCGTGAATTTGAGGTTACAACGCAAAACAACCGCTTGTGGTGGTTAAAGCCCGATTACCGGAAAATCGATAAAATAGCTCGCTCCCGAATGTTGGCGTTTTTTCCTGACTGCGACGGCAAGGACCGACGTCCTCCCTTGCCTTCCCCGGGAATTGCTGTATAGACCCCCGCAATCTGCCGGTCCTTGCTGGGGGCTGAACGGAGGGCCGCAGGCTTATCGAAAGCCTGCGTGTGAAGCCAGAAGCGCTTCCGCCTCCCGTGTCTCCGCTCTCGACCGTCTCGTCATGCTCCTTTCTTCCCCGCTTCGCGGGTCAGAGAAGTTGCAGAGGCTTTAGCCGCGAGGAACCGGGAGAGAAACGAAGAAAGGCACCGATACACTATGGCTCTATACGAACATGTGTTCCTTGCCCGGCAGGACCTCTCGCAGCAGCAGGTCGATGCGCTTGTCGAACAGTACAAGGGCGTCATCACCGCGAATGGCGGGTCCGTCGGCCGGGTCGAGAACTGGGGATTGAAGTCCCTCACCTACCGGGTCAACAAGAACCGGAAGGCTTACTACACGCTGATGGACCTGACCTGCCCGCCGGCCGCGCTCAACGAGATGGAGCGCCAGATGGGCCTGTCCGAGGACGTGCTGCGCTTCCTGACCATCAAGGTCGAGGCGCATGAGGAAGGTGCATCCGCGATGATGCAGAAGCGCGAAGAGCGCTCCGAGCGCGGCGGCTTCGGCGACCGCGACCGTGGCGACCGCGGCCCGCGTTCGTTCGGCGACCGCGATCGCGGCGACCGTGGCGATCGTCCGCCGCGCAGCTTCGATGGCGAGCGCGGTCCGCGCCGCCCGCGTGAAGGCGTTGAAGGGGGTGCAGAATAATGGTCGACATCAACCAGATCCCGACCCGGCGCCCGTTCCACCGTCGCCGCAAGACCTGCCCGTTCTCCGGCGCCAACGCGCCAAAGATCGACTACAAGGACGTGCGTCTGCTGCAGCGCTACATTTCCGAGCGCGGCAAGATCGTGCCGTCGCGCATCACCGCCGTCAGCCAGAAGAAGCAGCGCGAGCTCGCCAAGGCGATCAAGCGCGCCCGCTTCCTCGGCCTGCTGCCCTACGTGGTTCGCTAAG
>NZ_RZOS01000517.1:0-3633 GCF_004022605.1 Mesorhizobium sp. M4B.F.Ca.ET.089.01.1.1 | reverse complement strand
TTTCTCCTGCCTTTGTGCCGGCGGTTTTGGCGGCGGCGGAACCTGTAGCCAGCCGTTCACCGAAGCAGCGGAAACGGCAAGCCGCCCGAGATGCCGGCATGATCGAGCTTGAGATCGACGGCATCGCGATGCGCGTCGGCCGGGGCGCCGATACCAAGACGGTGGCCGCAGTGATCCGCGCGCTGAAGGCGACGTCGTGATCGGGCCGACGGGTGCGGTCAAGGTCATGGTGGCGACGAAGCCCGTCGACTTCCGCAAGGGTGCGGAGGGATTGGCGGCGCTGGTGCGAGAGACAATGGGGGCCGATCCGTTCAGCGGGGCCGTCTACGTCTTCCGGGCGAAGCGGACTGACCGGATCAAGCTGATCTTCTGGGATGGCACCGGGGTTTGCCTCTATGCCAAGCGTTTGGAGGATGGGGAGTTCCGCTGGCCGAAAGTGCATGACGGCATGATGCGGCTGACGGCCGCGCAGCTCTCGGCGCTACTCGAAGGTCTCGACTGGCGGCGAGTCCACGAGGCGCGCCGGACCCGCGTTCCAGCCCAGGCGGGCTGACCCGCGACGAAGTGAATCAGCCTGGATTCCGCTGTCGCGGGCTGTCGGCGAATATGGTCTGATCCGCTCATGGCGATGACGGCTGACCAGCTTCCCGACGATCCGGACGCGCTGAAGGCGATGGTCCTGGCGCGCGACGTCGAGAATGCCCGTCTGATTCAGATCATCAAGGAATTGCAGCGTCACCGCTTCGGCCGGCGTGCCGAGACGCTCCCCGAGGATCAATTGCTGCTGGGGCTCGAAGAGGCCGAGCAGATCGAGGCCGCCGACGAGGAAGAGAACGAACAAGCATCTCCCGCAGAGCGCCTGGAGCGCGCCAGGAAGCGTCGGACGAACCGCGGCGCGTTGCCATCCCATCTGCCGCGGGTGGAAATGATCGTCGACATCGAGGACCATGCCTGCCCATGCTGCCGCAATGGCTTGCATCGGATCGGCGAGGACGTGAGCGAGCGGCTCGACATCGTTCCGGCGCAGCTGCGTGTAATCGTCGTGCGCCGGCCCAAATATGCCTGCCGCGCCTGCGAGGACGTCGTGGTTCAGGCTCCCGCGCCGGCCCGGCTGATCGAGGGTGGTCTTCCGACCGAGGCGACGGTTGCCCAGGTGCTGGTCTCCAAATATGCCGATCATCTGCCGCTCTATCGTCAGGCGCAGATCTACGCCCGGCAGGGTATCAATCTCGATCGCTCTACGCTCGCCGACTGGGTCGGCCGCGCCGCCTGGCACCTTCGTCCGGTGCATGAGCGGCTGCTTGGCAAGCTGAAGACTTCACCGAAGCTCTTTGCTGACGAAACCACGGCGCCGGTGCTCGATCCGGGCCGCGGCAAGACGAAGACTGGGCAGCTGTGGGCCTATGCCCGCGATGACCGACCATGGGAGGGGAGCGACCCGCCGGGCGTCGCCTATGTCTATGCGCCGGACCGAAAGGCCGAGCGTCCGATCGCTCATCTCGCAGGCTTCACCGGAATCCTTCAGGTCGACGGCTATGGCGGCTATCGCGTGCTGGCCGAGAAAAGCGGCGTCACGCTCGCCTTCTGCTGGGCGCATGTCCGTCGGCGCTTTTATGAACTGGCAGCAGCCGGTCCCGCGCCGATCGCCAGCGAGGCGCTGAGACGGATCGCCGAACTCTACAAGATCGAGGATGACATCCGTGGCCGGTCGGCCAACGAGCGCCGCGCGATGCGTCAGGACAAAAGCCGCGCCATCGTCGCCGATCTCGAACCCTGGCTGCGTGAGAAGCTCGGCCTGATCAGTCAGAAGACCAAGCTCGCCGAGGCAATCCGCTACACGCTCTCGCGCTGGGAAGGCCTGACCCGCTTCCTCGACGACGGCCGCATCGAGATCGACAGCAACACCGTCGAACGCTCGATCCGTCCGATCGCGCTCAACCGCAAGAACGCGCTCTTCGCAGGCTCTGACGGCGGCGCCGAACACTGGGCAGTCATCGCCTCGCTGATCGAAACCTGCAAGCTCAATGGTGTCGAACCGCTCGGCTATCTCGCCGATGTCCTCACCAGGATCGTCAACGGCCACCCCAACAGCCAGATCGACGATCTCCTGCCTTGGGTCTACATCAACAAGCTCGAGCTCAAGGCCGTGGCCTGAGAACACCGCTTACGTTGAATTGAGACTCGGCGGCATTGAATCTCAAGATTAGGTACAGTGGTCGCGAGAGGTCGGCGCAATCTTACATTTAAGTGCAGTACGACATTGGTGGCCATCCTTGCAGAGATGTACTTGCAGGGCGTGTCGACCCGCAAGGTGAAGGCGATCACCGAGGAGCTGTGCGGTCAACCGCTACATCAACATGGACGACCTGCGCGAGCACAAGAAGCTCGCTCTACGTCAAGCCGCATTACCAGCAATATGGCCGCCCCTTTTTGCAGAAGACGCACACAACCGCTCTCATCGCCGCGCAGGCAGCGATCCGTGGGCCGGCGCTCAGGCGACGGCGTAGCTCTCCTTTCGCGTCAGCGCCCATGCGGTGCGCGCTTATTGGCAAGCGCCACGAGCGCCTTGTTGAAGCCACGGCGCTCGACGATTCCTTCGGCCAGAGCGAGCGACTGTCATCACGTCGGTCATTGCAGCAAGCCGGTATGATCTGCGTTCCATCAGATGGATGATCTGAGCCGCGGCGCCCTTCAGATAATACTCCCCTGGCTCGCACTGGATGACAGCAGGTCTGATGCGCTCGTAGTCAATGGCCTTTTAAGAGATCGTGATCCGGTCCTTCGCAATCGAGAGACAAGAAATCGACCTTATTGGCATAGGGGGTCAATAGTTCATTGATACCGATCACGCACACCTCAATATGTTCTCGGATACCACCTATACTGTCGAGATCGCCGTAGCTTTCAACATGTGCCTTACCACCGAGGAAAAGCTCATGGGCGTGTCCGATGAAGAGCGTGGCAGACGCTTGCTGAGCGGGCAACATAATAGATCGCACGAGAACGTCTCCGGGCGCGCAGTGCGGATCAGCGCTTCCAATTCAGGATTGGGTTCAACTAGAACACCCCGCGCACCTCCTTGATACATAAGATAGGTACTCGAGGTAGAGATGGGACGATTAGTACCGATTTCTACATAGAACACACTGGTCCAAGATCTTTGGCTCTTGCAGAGTTTTGCACGGGGCGAAGTGCTTGATCCGAGAGTTCGGCAGATCGAGCCTGGCAATCTCCTGATTTATGGACTGGTTTTCAAACTGGGACAACATAGCTCGCCCTCCCTGCGATATCCTAGGACGGGCCGTTACGACCGGTTTGTCGAGGCGGCACTTGCTCATCATCCCCCCTCCGCAATCGGCGTGCCAGATGCGGAATGCGGTGCTTCTTACTTAGGAAGTGTGAAATAGGCGCGCCCGCTGGAACCGACACTTTGTCGGGTTCGCGACATCGACGCCACCAACCGGCTTGCCGAACTGACGTGCAAACTGGGAACCTGCTGCGAGCGCCCTGTTTGAGCGCGAGGTAGCCTACCTGTGAATCGGCGTGCAAAATTTTTGGCAACGTTGACGTAATTGCTGCCGTCGCTCCTTTGAACGAAGACTCGGCTGACGGCAAAGGCCGCCGGCCATTGAG
>NZ_RZOS01000516.1:0-3652 GCF_004022605.1 Mesorhizobium sp. M4B.F.Ca.ET.089.01.1.1 | reverse complement strand
CCGCTATCGTCTCGGCCCGGGCGACATTGCCGATTTCCGTCTGCGCAGGATCGAATGGGACAGCGGCGGCCCGACCTTCTCGGTGGTCCTGACGACGCTGAAAGGCGAGCGTTTTGAGACGCGCGATTTCGGCACGGCGGCAACCGCCGAGATGTTTCGCGACCGGATAAGCTCCGTCTTCCTGGGGAAAGCGGCGAGCTGAAGCGCTACTTCACCGCGCCGGCCGTCATGCCCATGATCAGGTAGCGCTCCAGAAGGATGCCGATGACGGCAAGCGGCGTGATGGCGGCGGTGGCGAGTGCGGCCATCGACCACCAGTTGATGCCTTGCGATCCGGTCTGGCTCGCCACCATGACGGGAATGGTCTTGGCGTCGGTCGAGGTCAAAAGCGCGGCGAAGAAATACTCGTTCCAGCACAGCACCATCGCCAGGATGAAGGCGGCGACCATGCCGGGCAGCGCGATCGGCATGACGATGCGGAAGAAGGCTCCCCAGATCGACAGCCCGTCGACGAGCGCAGCTTCCTCGAGCTCGACCGGGATCGAGTTGAACTGGTCGCGCATGATCCAGATGACGATCGGCAGCACCATCAGCGTGTAGAGCAGGATCAGCCCGACGCGCGTGTCGAGCAGGCCGACCTCGCGGTAGAGCACCAGGAAGGGCAGCGCCAGCACCACCGGCGGCAGGATCAGCTGCGACAGGAAGAAGAAGGAGATGTCCTCGTTCTTGAACCAGGCGAAGTGGTAGCGGTAGCGGGTCAGGCCGTAGGCGGCGAGGCTGCCGATGATGATGGCGAGGCCGGATGCGCCGACCGAGGCGATGACCGAATTCATGAAGCGCTTGAAGAACTCGTCCCGCACAGTCGAGGTCTGCGTGATCGAGTCCGGCGACAGGCCGAGCGAGCGCCAGCCCTTCCAGTCAGGCTGGAAGTCGACGAACGGGATCAGATGGCCCTGGGTGACGTCGACCGCCGATTTGAATGACGTCGTGATCGTCCAGTAGATCGGGAAAAGGCAGATGAAGGACCAGAACACCAGCGCGCCATAGATGAAGACGCGGCTGGTCAGGAAGCTCGCCGGCGAGCTGATTTCGGAGACGGAATAGTCGGTGGTCTGGACGCTCATGTTGCCGGCCGCTCAGTTGACGTTGCGCACGAAACGGCTGGCGAATTTCAGCAGCCAGGTCACGAACACGATGATGATGACGAGATAGGCCATGGCCAGCATCGTGCCGTAGCCGACATTCGAGCGGTCGCGGTACTCGCGGTAGATGAAGCTCGACACCGAATCCGTGGCGCCGCCGGGGCCGCCTGACGTCACGGTGATGATGATGTCGGCCAGCTTCAGCTTGAAGATGATACGCAGGATCACCGCCGTCACCGACACCGGCAGCATCAGCGGGAAGGTGACCTGCCAGAACGTCTGCCAGGTGGTGGCGCCGTCGACGCGGGCCGCCTCCAGCACCTCGCGCGACATCGCCTGCAGGCCGGCCAGCAGCATGATCATCATGAACGGGATGAAGGTCCAGGCGTCCAGCACCATGATCGAGATGCGCGCGGTGATCGGGTTGGAGAAGAAGGCTGGATTGTCCCAGCCGAGATGTCGCGCCAGCGTCGCGGCCGGACCGAAGCGATACTCCATCAGCGACTTGCCGATCATCCATGACACCGCGACCGGCGACAGCATCAAGGGCATCAGGAAGACGACCCGGAAGAATTTGCGCGCGCGGATCTGCGCGTTGAGGAGCAGCGCCAGGCCGAAGGCGATGATGTATTCGACGAACACCGCGAGCACATAGAGCACCATGTTGAACAGCGCGTTGCGGTAGTATGGGTCGGCCAGCATCTGCCAGAAATTGTCGAGCCCGTTGAATTTGCGGCCGGAGAAGGAGCTGAGGTTCCAGTCCGTCAGCGCGATGTAGAAGCCGAACAACGTCGGGAACACCACCATGGCGATGGTGAACAATAGCGCGGGAAGCAGGAACAGCGCGCGCTGACCGTCCTCGCCGCGCGTCAGCACCTGACCGACGCCCAGCGCCACGCCCCACAGCACATAGGCATAGACGATCGGCCGCCAGGTATCGAAGCCGAGCGTGGTGACTTCCGTCTTGTAGAGGATCTGCAGCGCGATGACGGCGAGCAGGCCGAGCGTCGCCGCGGCCATCAAAGCGAAACCGAGCCGCTTGCGGCCGGGTGGGATCAGATCGGCTGGAACGCCGTTAGCCGGCCATGCATTGGTGGGCAAGGTCTGGTCAGCCACGCGTCCCGTCCGTCGATACAAAAGCTAGCGACCGGCTGGCCGGTCAAAACGAGGTCCGGCGGCTACGCGTCGCCGGACCCCGGTTCATCATACGATCAGGCTACACGCCGAGCGAGGCTTTGTAGAGCTTGATCTGGTTTTCGCGGCCGATCTGGTCGGTGAGCTTCTCCCAGGCGGCGGCGATGGCATCGGCGCCTTCCTGTGCCTTCATCTTGCCGGCGAAGGTGTTGGCCAGGATGTCCTCGGCGGCGCTGTAGTACTGGAAGATGCCGGGGATGCGTGGCTCGATCGCCGCGTTCGGATGGTTGTAGCTGTCACCCTCGGACTTGAGGTAGGAACTGATGAACGCCTCGTCGTAGCCCGCCGCCACCCATTCCGGAATGTTGAAATGGCTGTTGCGGTACGGCTGGAAGCCCGACGGATAGGCCGCGCACCAGAGCGACAGGTCCTTGCCGCCGAGATGGGCCGCCGCCGACCAGGCCGCCTTCTGTTTCTTCTCGTCGCTGTCGACGCGGGCCATGACATAGACGCCCCAGCCGAGATAGGCGCAGTTCGGCGAGTAGTTCGGCCCGCTGGCAAGCTTGTCCCACTGGCCGGTCTTCGAATTGTAGACGTCGTCCGAGCCGGGCAGGATCGAGAAGCCGGTGACGTCGCCGATGACCGACGAGTCGTTCGTCTTGACGTTGGAGCCGATGTCGCCCCACCACGGGATCATCGAGCCGGTGCCGGCCAGGAACTGCTGGAAGCCGGTGGTGTTCGGATCGGCGTTGATCTGGTCTGGTGGCTCCGAGGGCAGGGCGTCGATGACGTCCTGGATCGCCCGCACCCACGCCGGATTGTTGATGCGCGGCTTCATCGTGTCGGCATCGAACAGCCAGGCCTTGTCGTCGGGATGCTTGGCATAGGCGCTGGCGCGGCTGCCGAGGAAGTAGAAGCCGAAGCCGCCCCAGGGCTTGGGCGCGTCGAGATAGCCATAGACGTCCTGGCCCTTGAACTGCTTGCCCTTGAGGAACTTGGTGACGGCCTGCACTTCCTGCCAAGTCTTCGGCACGCCCCATTCTGTCGTCGCGCCGCTTTCCTTCCACGCCTTGGCGAGATCGGCATCGGCGAACACGTCGGTGCGGTAGTTGAAGTTGTGCGCGTCGCCGTCGATGGTGACGCGGTACTGCTTGCCGTTCCAGGTGCCGACCGGCGGCTTCAGGTAGTTGACTAGGTCGTCGAAATCGATCTGCTTCTTGACCCAGTCGGGCATTTCGGAGGTCAGGCCCTTGCCGCAGACATCGCCTTCGAAGGGCGCGCCCATCTCGATGATGTCGAAGTCGACGGTGCCGGTGGCGATCGATTGCTGCAGGCGGGCGTTGTAGTCGGCCTGCGCCAGGTCGATCCAGCTGATC
>NZ_RZOS01000515.1:0-3654 GCF_004022605.1 Mesorhizobium sp. M4B.F.Ca.ET.089.01.1.1 | reverse complement strand
CACCCAGTCGGTGAGCCGCTCCAGCCTGGAGCCGGTTTCCGCGCAGCAGCTGCCGCCGCCGGTGTCACAGCCGGCCCAGGCGCCCGCCGCGAAGCCGCTGCGCACCGCTTCGGCCCCGGTCCTGGCGCCGCCCGCCAAGCATGTCGACAGGACGACCACAGGCACCGTCGCCCCGGCGGCGAAGCCGTTCAAGGAGGCGCAGCCCGACTCGAAGATGGCGGCCGCCGGCACGCCGCACGCCACCGAGATCGTGGTCCGGGACGGCGAGACCATCTCCGGCCTGGCGCAGCGCTACAAGGTGCCGGCCGACGTGATCATGAAGGTCAACGGTCTGAGTGCGACCAAGGGCCTGAAGACAGGCCAGAAGCTGGTCATTCCCGCCTATGCCTATTCGAGCAAGGAGCCGGCGCAGAAACTCGCCGACACCAAGCCCGCGAATGCGCCGAAGCCCGCCAGCGCGCCCGAGAAGATCGCCGTGCTGCCGCAGCAGCCCAAGCTCAAGGACGGCAAGTCGGCCGCGCCGGTCGACGCTTCTGCCGCCGCCAGCGGATTGAAGGACGCCAAGCCCGCGACGCAGGTCGCCTCCGCCAAGCCGGCTGGCGCCGGCGGCACCTACACGGTCCAGCAGGGCGACTCGCTGTCGTCCATCGCCAGGAAGACCGGTGTCGGCGTCGTGGCGCTGAAGCAGGCGAACGGCATGCAGGACGGCCTGCTCAAGATCGGCCAGACGCTGAAGGTTCCGGCCGGCGGCACGGCGACTGTCGCCGCCGCGAAGCCGGTCAAGGTCGACCCGGTGACGACGGCCACCACGCAGCCGGCGGCGAAGCCGACCGAGACGCTCGCCTCCTACACGCCGCCGAAGAAGGACGCCAAGGTCATCCAGCAGGCCGAGGACGACGACGCGGTGGCGCCGGATGCCACCGGCATCGGCAAGATGCGCTGGCCGGTGCGCGGCCGCGTGATCTCCAATTTTGGCGGCGGCAAGGACGGCGTCGACATCGCGGTCCCCGAGGGAACGCCGGTGAAGGCGGCCGAGAACGGCGTCGTCATCTATGCCGGCGACGGGCTGAAGGAATTCGGCAACACCGTCCTGGTGCGGCACGAGAACGGTCTGGTCACCGTCTACGGCCATGCCAGCTCGATCGAGGTGCAGCGCGGCCAGAAGGTCAAGCGCGGCCAGGAGATCGCGCTGTCGGGCATGAGCGGCACCACCGACTCGCCGAAGCTGCACTTCGAGGTGCGCAAGAACTCCGCCCCGGTCGATCCGTCGGGCTATCTCGAATAGAAGAAGAACAATTGCGGGCCGTCTGAGACCTCCAGTCCAGCCCGCCGGCTCAGCCCGCTCCGCAAGGGGCGGGCTTTTTCAGTCGCTGCCGGCACCGCTTTGGCAAACGTCCAGCGCCGCGGCAGACGGGTGGCGAACTCAAGCTTGCGTTGATCCGGTGAAGAAGCCTTCCAGTTCCGCGAAGCCCATCGCTTTCTCGGAAAACCGGAAGGTGCCCGCGGATTTCATCTCCCGCACGGCGTGGACGAACTTGCCATAGGCGAGCCGCGCCAGCGCCGAGCCGACGCTGATCCGCTTGACGCCAGCATCCGCCAATTCGGCCACGCCAAACGTGGCGCCGGGCATGCCCATGACGACATTGACCGGTTTCGTCACGGCGCCGCAGACGGTGCGGATCATGCCGAGGTCGTGGAGGCCGGGCGCATAGAGCACATCGGCGCCGGCCTTCTCGAAAGCCTGCAGCCTTCTGATGGTGTCATCCAGATCGGGGCGGCCCCAGAGGAAGTTCTCGCAGCGCGCCGTCAGGACGAAATCATCCGGCAGGGCGCGGCGCGCCTGTGCGGCCGCCTCGATCCGCTCGACCGCCAGCGCGAATTCATAGATCGGATCGTCATGCCTGCCGGTATGGTCTTCGAGAGAACATCCGGCCGGGCCGATGCCGGCCGCGGCCTCGATCGTCTCGGCAGCACTTTGCGGACTGTCACCGAAGCCCTTTTCGAGATCGGCGGAGACGGGCAGTGGCGTTGCCGCCACGATGGACCGACAGTGACTTAGCGTATCTTCTCGCGAGACCTGTCCTTCGGCGACGCCAAGGGAGAACGCCATGCCGGCACTGGTGGTGGCGAGGGCCCGAAAACCCATGGCCGCCAGAATCCGTGCCGTGCCTATGTCCCAGGGATTGGGAATGATGAACGTACCTGGTTCCTGATGAAGCCTGCGAAACGCCGCGCCCTTGCTATCCAATGCGTTCTCCTTCGGGCCTTCGAGTCACCGAAGGAAGATGACACAACGATCGGAACAAATAAAGAACAAGCGCTGCTTGGTCGTAACGTCAGCAGGCCTCATGCCTGCTTTCGGATGACAGCTATCAGTCCGTCAGCGGCTTGCCGAGACGTCCCGCCAGATCCTGTGTGAACTGCCAGGCGACGCGGCCGGAGCGGCTGCCGCGCGTCGTCGCCCATTCCAGCGCCTCGGCGCGCAGCGTCTCGGGGTCGATGGCCAGGCCGTGATGGCGGACATAGCCGTCGATCATGTCGAGATATTCGTCCTGCGAGCATTTGTGGAAGCCGAGCCAGAGGCCGAAACGGTCGGACAGCGAGACCTTCTCCTCGACCGCTTCAGAGGGATTGATGGCGGTCGAGCGCTCATTGTCGATCATGTCGCGCGGCAACAGATGCCGCCGGTTCGAGGTGGCGTAGAAGATGACATTGGTCGGACGGCCTTCGACGCCGCCTTCCAGTGCCGCCTTCAGCGACTTGTAGGACGTGTCGTCATGGTCGAAGGAGAGGTCGTCGCAAAACAGGATGAAGCGGAAGGGGGCGGCCTTGAGCAATCCCATCAGCTTGGGCAGCGTGTCGATGTCCTCGCGGTGGATCTCGATCAGCTTGAGCGGCCGATCGAGCTTGTCGGAGGCATTGACCGCTGCGTGCACCGCCTTGACCAGCGACGATTTGCCCATGCCGCGCGCACCCCACAACAGCACATTGTTGGCGGCAAAGCCCGCGGCGAAGCGCTCGGTGTTGTCGACAAGGATGTCTCGGACGCGATCGACGCCGCGGATCAGCCCGATGTCGACGCGGTTGACCTTGCGCACCGGCTCCAGATAGCCGGGATCGGCCTGCCAGACGAAGCAATCGGCCCCGGCGAGGTCGGTTTGCGGCACCGGCGGCCGGGCAAGCCGGGTGACCGCTTCGATCAGGCGGTCGAGCTTCTGGTTCAGGGCGTCGAGGGTGCTGTCGGTCATGTCTTGTCTTTTGATCTGGCGTTCGGGATCGGGCAGGCGGAAATCCGCTCTTTCGCGGCGGGATAAGAACCGCTTCCAACCTTTTGCCGGAGCATGATCTTTTCCGCGGACCGCACCCGGCATTCGGCGATCATGCTCTAACACGCGCCAAGCGGCCGGAAAAGCAGCGGATTCGCCCGGCGGCGCAGTTGCATTGGCAACTTTACCGACTATATTCCGGCCAAATTTCGCGGGGCCGCCTTGTGGCGGTTTTTTACCATTCAGGAGTTTCTTGATGTTCGTTACACCGGCATACGCCCAGGGCGTCGGCGCCTCGCCAGACATGTTCATCAGCATTTTGCCGTTTATCCTGATTTTCGTGATCATGTATTTTCTGATCATCCGGCCGCAGCGCGCGCAGCTGAAG
>NZ_RZOS01000514.1:0-3690 GCF_004022605.1 Mesorhizobium sp. M4B.F.Ca.ET.089.01.1.1 | reverse complement strand
TGCCTGATCAGCTCGACAAGGCGGGCGGTGACGGGCAGCGCCTGATCCTCGCGCGGATAGTCGATGTCGCGCCCCGCCAGGGGGTTGCCGTCAGGATCGAACAGCCGCGACTTGAGCGCCTTCTTGTCTTCGGCCCGGACATGGCAGACGACGCCGCTGCAGACCTGGACCTTGATCTCGGTGGCGATCTCACCGCCGGCGAGCGGCAGCATCTCCTCGACGAATACCTCCGGCACGATCGGCCAGTAGGCCCACTCGCTGTTGCGGCGACCCTGGCGCTTGCCCAGCCATCGTCTCAGCTGACGCACGATGGAGGCGCGATCCGGCTGGCCGCCCGAGACGAAGATGTTCATGTCGCAGCCATGGTTGGCTTTGACCACCGCCTCGCCCGCGAGCAGCGCCGACGGGATGTCGTCGGGGTCGCGGCCGCGCCACAACGTCTTCGGCACTTCCAGCTCCGGGCAGACGGCGCGGATATACTCCTTCACGGCGAGCTTGTCCGACAGCGTGACGAACAACGGATTGTGGTCGATCAGCCTTCGCCAGAGCATGCATTCATTGTAGCGCTCGGGCGCGGCGGGATTGGGCCAATAGCCCATCTTTCTTGCAAATCGCACCACGAGCAGGGGGTGACGTAGCGTGATCAGCAGCCGTGCCGCCGCCAGGACGAAGCGGTGCCGCGCCGGGAAGTCGGACGCCGACCTCATCGAACGGTTACGGTTGTCCGGATGATTTTTTTCCCCGGCGACTGAGATCGCTGATCCACGGCACGCCCCGCCCATTGACGGCGCACCTAAGCACCGCCGGCGCGCGCCGGCAAGCTGGCGCTATCGGTTCGAGCGGCCAAGCGCCGTCGAAGCCACCAGGACGCTTCGGGCAAGTCCCGCCTTAAGGCGTTCAGATGCGCTGGCCGGTGTTCGCCGCGAACAGATGGGCGCTGGCTCGGTCGACCTCGATGCGCACCGTTTCGCCCTGCTTCAGCTTAAGCCGCTCGCGGAACAGGCAGGAGATTTCCTCGCCGCCGCAATCAACCGTGGCGAAGATCTCCGAGCCCGTCGCTTCCAGAAGCGTCACGGTGCCGGCAATGCCCTCGCTGCGTGCCCGGATGTGTTCGGGACGGATGCCGTAGACGAGCTCGCCGTCCGGGACCCGCGCCGGGTGGAGGTCATGCGGCAGCGGCAGCGTCAGTCCGCTGGCGCTGCGGAACACGCCTTCCTCGATGCGGCCGCGGATGAAGTTCATCGATGGCGAGCCGATGAACCCGGCGACGAACAGATTGGCCGGACGATCGTAAAGATCGAGCGGCGCGCCGATCTGCTCGACCAGCCCGTCATGCAGCACGACGATCTTGTCGGCCATGGTCATGGCCTCGATCTGGTCGTGCGTGACATAGATCGTGGTGGTGCCCAGCCGCTGGTGCAGCGCCTTGATCTCGCCCCGCATCTGCACCCGCAGCTTGGCGTCGAGATTGCTGAGCGGCTCGTCGAACAGAAACACTTGCGGGTCGCGCACGATCGCGCGGCCCATGGCGACGCGCTGCCGCTGGCCGCCGGAAAGCTGGCGCGGATAGCGGTCGAGCAGCTTTTCCAGGCCAAGTATGCTTGCCGCCCGCTTCACCCGGCTGGCGGTGTCGGCCGGGTCGGCTTTCTTGATCTTGAGCGCGAAGCCCATATTGTCGGCCACCGTCATGTGCGGATAGAGCGCGTAGTTCTGGAACACCATGGCGATGTTGCGGTCGCGCGCCCTGAGCTCGTTGACGACCCGCTCGCCGATGGCGATCTTGCCGGCCGAGATCGTTTCCAGCCCCGCGATCATGCGCAGCAGCGTCGACTTCCCGCAGCCCGACGGTCCGACCAGGATGACGAACTCGCCGTCGGCGATGTCGACGCTGACATCGTGGATGATCTTGGCGGTCCCAAAAGCCTTCTGCACGTTGTTGATGGTCACCGATGCCATTTTATCTCTCCACGAACGTGTGATGTCGGACCGGCCTCAGCCGCCCTTGACGGCGCCGGCGGTCAACCCGGCGACGATCTGCCTTTGCGCGAACAGGGTCAGCACCAGCACCGGCAGTGTCACCACGAGTGCTGCCGCGGCAAGCGGCCCCCAGCTCACCTGCTCGTAGGACAGCATGTTGTAGACGGCGACCGGCAAGGTGCGCGTCTCGCGGCTGGCGAGCACCACGCCAAAGACGAAATTGTTCCACGAGAAGATGACCGACAAGATGAAGGCGACGACGATGCCCGGCTTGGCGATTGGCAGCGCCACCAGCCGGAACACCTGCCAGGAGCTGGCGCCGTCGATGCTGGCCGCTTCCTCCAGCTCCATCGGCGTCGTCTCGAAATAACCGATCATCACCCAGACGACGATCGGCACGGTCACCACCAGATGGATGATGATCTGCGGCCACAGCGTGCCGAGGATGCCGATCCACTGGAACAGCAGGAACAGCGGGATCAGATAGGAAAGGCCGGGCGTCATGCGGGCGATCATGATGACGACGGCCGAGCGCTCGGCCTTGAGCCGGGCGATGCCGTAGCCCGCCGGCACGCCGATCAGGAGCGCCAGCAGCGTCGCCGTGCCGGTGACCAGCACCGAATTCCACAGATAGAGCAGGAAGTTGTTCTCCTCGAACACCTTCACATAGTTCGACCAGGCGAAGCGCTCGGGGATCAGGATCGGCGGATAGGCGCCGTTGTCGATCTCGAATTTCAGCGACAGCGAGATCATCCAGAGGAAGAACAGGATCGCTGGCGAGACGAGCACCAGGGCCGCGAAGAACAGACCGATCCGGTTGAGGAGCCGCGACGTCATCTATTTGCCCTCCGCGTTGATCCATTGCGAGCGCTGGCGCAGCATCAACAGGACGAAGGACAGCGCCACGATCACGACGAAGAACACCACGGCCATGGCCGAGCCGTAGCCGATGTCGTAGTAGGAGAAGGCGGTGTTGTAGAGATAGATGTTGATGGTTTCCGACGCCGTGCCCGGACCGCCCTGGGTCATGGCGTAGATGATGTCGAAGCTCTTCAGCGCATCGATGGTGCGGATGATGACGGCAATCATCAGGAACGGCGCGATCATCGGCAAGGTCAGGTAGCGGAACTGCTGCCAGGCGTTGGCGCCGTCGATCTCCGCGCTCTCGAACGGCTCGCGCGGCACCGAGGCCAGCCCGCCCAGCACGATCAGCATCACCAACGGCGTCCACTGCCAGGTCTCGACCGCGACCAGCGAGGGAATGACGCTCCTGGCGTTGAAGATCCATTCCTGCGGCGGGATGCCGACCAGCGACAAGAGATAGTTGAGCACGCCGAGCTGCGGATGAAACATCATCGTCCACACCAGCGCCACGGCGACCGGTGTCGCCATCATCGGCATCACGAAGACGCCGCGCAGCAGGCCGCGCAGCGGAACCTTCGCATCGAAGATCAGCGCCGCGACCGTGCCGAGGAACATCGGCGCGACGACCGACAGGAAGGTGTAGGTAAGCGTGTGCCAGAGCGATTCCCAGAACCGCGGGTCGCCCGCCAGGCGCAGATAGTTGTCCATCCCGGCAAAGCTGCGCGACTGGCCGAGCGTCCAGCTGTTGACGCTCATCCACAGCGTGAATGCCCAGGGAAAGACGATCACCGCGCCGACGACGACGAGCGCCGGCAGGACGAAGGGCCAGTAGTTTGGAGCCAGACGCAC
>NZ_RZOS01000513.1:0-3702 GCF_004022605.1 Mesorhizobium sp. M4B.F.Ca.ET.089.01.1.1 | reverse complement strand
CTCCAGCACCATGCCGCGTCCGTCGGCAGTCAGCCGCTCCTCCTCGAGCTCCGGCTCCTTCATCAGCCAGTGGGCGATGCGGCGGTACAGCTGGACATGCGGGCCGCCGCCTTCGAAGCCGCGCGCCCACAGCCAGCCCTGATCGGACAAGAGCATGCCGACGCGGCCTTCGCCCTTGCGGTCGAGCAGGAGCAGCGGCAAATTGTCGGCGCCCTTCATCACCACTTCGCCTTCGGGGTTCTTGACACCGATGGTGCGGAACCAGCGGCTCCAGTGCGGCGGTTCGGTGTTGGAGCCGTCGAGGCCACGCGTCACCGGATGGCGCTGGCCGAGGTCGGTGAGGCGTGGGTAGAAGGCCTTGTCGACGACCTCGCCGCTCGGCATCGCCGGCAGTGCCGACATCAGCGGCGTGCGGGCGATCGAGCTCTCGCCGGCATATTCGGGACCGGCGGCGATCAGCAGCGCGCCGCCCTTTTCGACATATTCGGAGATGTAGTCGTAATAGAGGATCGGCAGCACGTCGCGGTGCTGGTAGCGGTCGAAGATGATCAGGTCGAAATCCTTGATCTTCTCGACGAACAATTCGCGCGTCGGAAAGGCGATCAGCGACAGCTCGTTGATCGGCGTGCCGTCCTGCTTTTCCGGCGGCCGCAAAATGGTGAAGTGGACGAGGTCTACCGAGGCGTCCGACTTCAAAAGGTTGCGCCAGGTGCGCTCGCCCGCATGCGGCTCGCCCGAGACGAGCAGCACGCGCAGATTCTCACGGATGCCGTCGACCAGGGCGATGGCGCGGTTGTTGGCATCGGTCAGCTCGCCCGGCTCGTGATCGATGGCGAGCTCGATGATGTTGCGGCCGGCGTTGGGAACGGTGACCTGCAGCGGCATCGTCTGGCCGATCGTGGCGCGCTCGACCGAGACCTGCTCGCCATTGATCGAGACGCGGACATCGACCTGACCGGCCTGATCGCCGGTGGCGATGACCCGGTAGGTCATATCGAGCGGCTTGCCGACGAGGCCGAAGCGCGGCGCGTTCTCGAACCGGATGCGGCGGTCCTTCTCGTGGTCGTTGCCGGTGATCAGCGCGTGCAGCGGCGCATTGAAATCGGGCGCGCCGGCAGGTGCGTCGTGCACCTCGCCGTCGGTGATCATGATTGCGCCGCCGATGCGCGACGGCGGCACGTCGCGGAAGGCGCCTTCCAGCGCGCTGAACAGCCTGGTGTCGGTGCGTTCCTCGGCGGCATCGGACTTGCCGGCCTCGACGACGCGCACGTCGAACTGCTTGAAGCGGGCAAGCCGCTGCTGCAGCCCGGCGAGCGCTTCGTCGGTCTGCCTGGTACGCTCGCCGATGTCCTGGCTCTGGCTGCGATCGACGACGACGGCGACGACGCTCTTCAACGCGTCGCGCTCCTCGTCGAGGAACACCGGGTTGAGCAGCGCGGCGCCGAGCGCCAGCAAGGCTGTGAAGCGCAGCACCGAGCCGCGCTGGCGGAACCACAGGCCGACCAGCGCCAGCAACGCCAGCGGCGCCAGCACGGCGGCAAGCCAGGGCCAGGACAGAAGCGGTTCGAAGGAGATCGACCAGTTCATCGCTTACTGCCCCAGCCGTTCGAGCAGGACAGGTACATGCACCTGATCGGATTTGTAGTTGCCGGTCAGCATGTACATCATGATGTTGACGCCGGCGCGCAGCGCATAGATCCGCTGCATCGGGTCCGCCGGCACGGTCGGCAGCAACGGGTCGCCATTCTCGTCCACCGCCCAGGCGCCGGCGAAATCATTGGCGGTGATCAGGATCGGCGAAACGCCGTCGCCGACGCGCACCGGACGGTTCTCGGCGTTGCTGGCGTCGAGCGAGGCCTCGACCCAGAGCGGGCTGCCGTTGAACCGCCCGGGAAACTCCGGAAGGATGAAGAAGGATTTGGTCAGCACGTGGTCCGAAGGCACCGGCTCCAGCGGCGGCACGTTGAGATTGCCGAGGATGTCGCGCAGCCGTTCCGTTGCCGGGCTGGTCGAGTTCGCGCCGATGCCGTTGGCGAACTGGTCGCGGGTATCGAACAGCACCGTGCCGCCCTGCTGCATATAGGCGTCGATGCGGGCGATCGAGGTTTCGCTCGGCATCGGGGCGGTGGGGTCGATCGGCCAGTAGATCAGCGGGTAGAAGGACAATTCATCCTTGGCGATGTCGACGCCGGCCGGATCACCGGGCTCCAGCGCGGTCTTCTCGATCAGGAAGCGGGTCAGGCCTTCCAGTCCGGCGCGGCTGATTGAATCGACGCCGGGCTCGCCGGTCAGCACATAGGCGATGCGGGTCTTCGAGATGTCCTCGATCGCCTGCGTGTCGCCCGGCTTCGCGTCATCGGCGCGGGCGAGGTCGGCATGGCCGACAAGCGCGCCAAGCGCGATCAGCAGGGCAGCCGCGGTGGTCGCTGCGGCGCGCCGGGGTCGGCGCGAGAGCAGGCCGCCCATCCAGAACACCGCCAGCGTGTCGAGCACCATCAGTACCAGCGCCGCCGCGACCAGCGAGCCCTTCAGATTGCGCGATTCGTCGAAGGCGTACTGGATGCTGGTCACTGGCAGCGAAAGGCTGGGCCGGGCCAGCGGCGCGAAGGTGCTCGCGGCGTCGAGCAGATTGTGGGCGAACACACCGGTCTCTGAGCCGTAGAGGCCCGGCGGGTTTTCGATCGTCACCGGCAGCGGACCGGCGCCCGGCACCAGCGGCCTTGCGTCCGGCGTCGGCGGCACCAGCGTGCCGTCGGCGGCGATCATGCGGTAGGGCGCCAGCGAGGTGGCGGCGGCTTCGGCATTGGCGACGGCGGCTCCCTGGTTGCGCGACAATTGCACGATGCGCCTCAGCATCTCGACGAAGCTGCCGGAGATCGGCAGGTTCGACCATGTCGCCTCGGGCGTGACGTGGAACAGCACCAGCGTGCCCTTTCCCTTCTTCAGCCCGGTGACCAGCGGCGTGCCGTCGGCCAGCGTCGCCCAGGTGCGCTCGACGATGTCGGGCGTCGGCTCGGCCAGCACCTGCCGGGTGACGGTGACCTCGGCCGGCGGGGCAAGATCGGCGAAGGGCCCGGTCTTCGGGAATTCGGTGACCGGCTGCGGCGTCGTCCAGGACAGCGCGCCGCCCAGCGCGCGCTCGCCGCTGCGCAGCCTGACCGGCAGGAGGTCGTCGTCATTGCCGGCGGCGGCCAGCCGCGAGCCGGCAAAGCGGACCAGCGTGCCGCCCTTGTCGACCCAGTCGGCGAGCTTTGGCCGCACCTGCTCGGGGATGGTGCCGACATCGGCCATGACAATCATCGCCGGCTTCTGATCGAGCAATTGCGGGATGGCGTCGGCAAGGTCGACGCTCGACGGCTCGACCAGATCGGCGAAGGGCTGCAGCGCGCGGCGGATATAGTAGAGCGGCGACAAGAGCGGCTGCGCCTGGTCGGCCTCGGACTGCGACAACAGCCCGACGCGGCGGCGTTTGGAGCTCTCGTCGAGCACGCGCACGGCGCCGGCCTGATGCTCGCCGTCGAGCGCGATCGAGGCAAAGTCGTTGCGCAGTTCGAACGGCACCGCCATCGTGCCGGTGGCCGTGGTTTCGCCGGGCGAGAAGGTCAGCGTCGCATCAGCGATGCGGCGGCCCTTGTCGTCGAAGGCGCCGGCGATGACCTGGGCGGGCGCCGGATCGCCGGGCGGACGGATCGCGGTCAATGC
>NZ_RZOS01000512.1:0-3703 GCF_004022605.1 Mesorhizobium sp. M4B.F.Ca.ET.089.01.1.1 | reverse complement strand
GTTCCTATCTTGCCAGGCTGAGGCGCGCGTCATGCTGCCGCGCCGCAGGGGGTCGATCATCAACATCGCCTCGATGTCGGGCTCGATCGTCAATCGCGGGCTGACGCAGGCGCACTACAATTCCTCGAAGGCGGCCGTGATCCACATGTCGAAAAGCCTCGCCATGGAGTGGGCCGACCGCGGCCTGCGCGTCAACGTCGTCAGCCCCGGCTACACGCTGACGCCGATGAACAAGCGGCCGGAGGTGGCCGAGCAGATAAAAATCTTCAAGCGCGACACGCCGATGGGCCGCATGGCGACGCCGGAAGAGATGGTCGGACCGACCGTGTTCCTGGCGGCCCGCGCCTCGAGTTTCGTCACCGGCATCGACCTCATCGTCGATGGCGGCTTCGTCTGCTGGTAGGAGAGAAGATGCAGAAGCGCTTTGAAGGAAAGACGGCGGTCGTCACGGGCGCCAGCGGCGGCATCGGCGCGGCGATGGCGAAACGCTTCGCGGCGGAGGGCGCCGCGGTCGTGGTCAGCGCCATCGATCCGCGCGTGGACGAGGTCGCGGCAGGCCTCAAGGCGGCGGGCGCGAAGGTTGCCTCGATGCGCATGGATGTAACCAGGAAGGACGAGGTCGCGGCACTCTACGACCTCGCCGAAAAGGAATTCGGCCGCGTCGACATCTCGGTGCAGAACGCCGGCGTCATCACCATCGCCAGGATCGAAGCGATGACCGAGGCCGAGTGGGACAAGGTGCTGGCCGTGAACACCAAGGGCGTGTTCCTGTGCTGCCAGGAAGCGATCGGGCGCATGCGCAAGCATGGCGAGGGCGGCCGACTGATCAACACCGCGTCGGGCCAGGCGCGGCAGGGTTTTATCTACACGCCGCACTATGCGGCCTCGAAATTCGGCGTCGTCGGCATCACCCAGAGCCTCGCCAAGGAAGTGGCCAAGGAGAAGATCACCGTCAACGCCATCTGCCCCGGCATCATCGACACCGACATGTGGGCCTATAACGACACCGCCTGGGGCAAGCTGCTCGGCGACTACAAGCCGGGCGAGTTGATGGCGGAGTGGGTGAAGAACATCCCGATGGGCCGTGCCGGTAGCGGCGAGGACGTCTCCGGGCTGGTCAGCTTCCTCGCCAGCGACGATGCGGCCTACATCACCGGCCAGACCATCAATGTCGATGGCGGCCTGATCATGTCCTGAGGCTGTCGGATTGCGCATCGCTCAGTGCGTTTGTGCGTTGCGCGACATGAACCTTGGTATATATAATTTCATCCTGTGAAACGGCTTCGGCTCGCCGCATGGCGCGCCGGGCCTCGATCATGGGACCTTGATGGCTCGCATGCTCAAGAGCGCCGCGCTGGCGGCGATCGAAGCGCGGATGACTGCCCCGGCAGCCATCGACGGGCGGCCATGACGCGGCCTCGCTCCGGACGGCACCTTCATCCTGGCATCACCTCACCCTTTCGCGCCGGCTTCAGTGCCGGATGGGCGCTTGCGCAGCGACCGGCTTTTCCAACACAATCATAAAAAGACCAGAAGAAGGGAACGACCGATAATCCTCTAGAGCTTGACAGGAGAACAAGCATGTCACTTCGGAGCATGATTTCGACAGCATCAATGGGAGCCCTAACGCTTGCCCTGGCAAGCGCACTGACGCCGGCAGCGCAAGCCGCCGCGCCTGAATCCAGCGATCCGATCAAGATCGCCCTGTTCGACTGGACCAGCGTCAACCTCAACGCCAAGATTCTTGGCGGCATCCTCGAAAAGCTCGGCTACACGGTCGAATACCCGACCGCCGATTACCTCTCCAGCCTGACCACCGGCCTCACCAATGGCGACCTCGATGTCGGCCTGGAATTCTGGGACACGACCGCCGGCGAAGCCATGAAGGCCTCCGACGCCACCGGACAGACCGAGCGGCTGGGCAAGCTCGGCCCGAAGGCCAAGGAAGAATGGTGGTTCCCCGAATACATGAAGGAGAAATGCCCCGGCCTGCCCAACTGGGAAGCGCTGAAGGACCCGAAATGCGCCGAGGCCTTCTCGACGGCCGAGACAACGCCGAAGGGCCGCTACCTCGGCGGCCCGGTGACCTGGGAGGGCTTTGACGACGAGCGCGTCGAGGCGCTGAAACTGCCCTTCACCGTCATCCATGCCGGCACCGACGCGGCGATGTTCGCCGAGCTCGATTCCGCCTATCAGCGCAAGGCGCCGATCATGCTGTGGATCTATTCGCCGCACTGGGCGCCGGCCAAGTACAAGGGCGAGTGGGTCGAATTCCCCGAATACACGCCGGAGTGCTACACCGACCCCAAATGGGGCACCAACCCCGACGCCAAATACGACTGCGGCAAGCCGCATGGCGAAATCTGGAAATATGCCTGGGGCGGCATGAAGGAGAAATGGCCGGTCGCCTACAAGGTGGCCAAGGCCTATACGATCGACACCGACGAGCTCAACAAGATGAGCGGCGACATCGACCTCAACGGCAAGACGCCGGAAGAGGTCGCCGCCGCCTGGATCGCCGCCCACGAGGCCGACTGGAAGGCCTGGGCGCAGTGACCGTTCCGACTGGAAATTGCGAGACCCGGCCGGGCATGGCCGGGTCTCTACTGCCCGTTCCAGAAGGACGAATGCATGAGCGACGCGACTGAACCGCAGGCCGCAGGTGCGCCCAGGGATGCGCGCCCGATAAAGCTTGCCTGCCGCAATGTCTGGAAGCTGTTCGGCGCCAATGCCGCGAGCTTCATCCGCGAGCGCGCCGGCAAGGCGAGCCCCACCGACATCGCGGCGGCGGGACTGGTCGGCGCGGTACGCGCCGTCGACCTCGAGATCCGCCAGGGCGAGATCTTCATCATCATGGGGCTGTCCGGCTCAGGCAAGTCGACGCTGGTGCGCTGCATGTCGCGGCTGGTCGAGCCGAGCCATGGCAAGGTCGAATTCGAAGGCAAGGACCTGCTCAAGATTTCCGATGCGGCGCTGATCGAGCTCAGACGCCACCGCATGGGCATGGTGTTCCAGAATTTCGCGCTGCTGCCGCATCTCAACGTGCTCGACAATATCGCCTTTCCCTTGAGCATCCAGGGACAGGACCGGGCGACGCGAGAGGCCCGCGCCCGCGAGGTGATCGAGCTCGTCGGCCTGCGCGGGCGCGAGCATTTCTATCCGCGCGAACTTTCCGGCGGCCAGCAGCAGCGCGTCGGCATCGCGCGCAGCCTCGCCACCAAGCCGGAGATCTGGTTCCTCGACGAGCCGTTCTCGGCGCTCGATCCGCTGATCCGCCGCGAGATGCAGGACGAATTGATGCGGCTGCAAACGATGCTGCACAAGACCATCGTCTTCATCACCCATGATTTCGACGAGGCGATCCGGCTCGCCGACCGCATCGCCATCATGAAGGATGGCGAGGTCATCCAGACCGGCACACCGGAAGAACTGGTGGTCAATCCGGCGACCGACTATGTCGCCGAGTTCACCCGCGACGTCGACCGCGCCAAGGTGATCTCGGCGAGGAGCCTGATGCGCGCCTGCGGCGGCGCCGAGCATGGCGGCACAGTCTCGCCGGAGGCGAAGATTGCCAGCTTCTCGGCCGGTATCGTCGCGGCCGGCAAGCCCTTCGCCGTGATCAACGGAAGCGGCAAGCCGATCGGCGAAGTGACGCCGCAAGCGGTGATCGACCTGCTCGCCGGCATCGAGCGCAGCGGAGCCG
>NZ_RZOS01000511.1:0-3707 GCF_004022605.1 Mesorhizobium sp. M4B.F.Ca.ET.089.01.1.1 | reverse complement strand
GTCACGGCGGCTCCTTCGGTGAGCCGCACATCGTCGATGCGCATCACGACGCCGCCAAGCATGTCGGCGACGAGCCGCTGCTTTTGGCCGAGCATGCGCCGGTGGCGGTGACGCCGAACCGTGCCGCCGGCGCCAGGCTGCTGAAGCAAAAGCTCGGCTGCGACTTCCTCATCATGGACGACGGCTTCCAGAGCGCGCGCCTCCATATCGACTTCGCGCTGGTGGTCGTCGACGCGCGCTACGGCATCGGCAACGGCCGCGTCATCCCGGGCGGACCGCTGAGAGCAAACATCGTCGACCAGCTGGTCTTCACCAGCGCGCTGCTCAAGATGGGCGAGGGGACGGCCGCCGACGCGGTGGTGCGCCAGGCGGCGCGCGCCGGCCGGCCGATCTTCGAGGCGCATACCGAGCCTCGCGCCCGCAAGCGCTTCGCCGGCAAGCGCTTTCTCGCTTTCGCCGGTATCGGCCATCCCGACAAGTTCTTCCGCACGCTGAGCGAGGCCGGCGGCGAGGTCGTGCTCGCCAAATCCTTCCCCGACCATCATTTCTACGCCGAGGACGAACTTGCCGAACTGGCGGCGACCGCCAAGCGCGATGGGCTTCGCCTGGCGACCACCGCCAAGGACGCCGCCCGGCTGCGCCATGGCGCGTCGCAAGAGTTCCTGGAGCAGCTCGACGTACTGGAGATCGACGCCGTCTTCGAGCTCGACCATGCGCCCGAACGCATCATCGACGAGACGCTGGATGCCTGGCGGCAGCGCAAGCTGCGGGGATGATAAGACCTACTTTCGGCTGCGCAGCTCCGGGTGCATCTCGATCTCGCGGCGCAGCGAGGCGGTGGCGTTCACGTAGGGCTCCTGCCGGGCGACGCTCCAGTATTTGAGCTCATCCAGCGGAATGCTCTCGCCCGTCACCGCACAGCGCACGAATGCGCCTGGGCTGGTGACCTGAAAGTCGCCGTCGAGATAGCGGATGCGGGCTTCCTTGCCGCCCGGGCCTTCAAAACGGTTCATCATGAAATGACGCTTGGGTTCATGAGATTCAATCGCCACAAATCGCAGGCAAGGTCAAGCTTGACGCAATGCTCGTGGAGTATCGCTCGATCAGCATAATGGTTGATGGGAACCGGCATGGACATTTCCTCCACCCGCCTGACATCGCTGCTGAAGGAGGCGCTCACGCCGCAGCCGGTGCCAACGGCCAAGGCCGATCCGGCGACCGCGGCGCTGGTCAAGGCGCTTGTCCAACCGCCGGCGCCGTCGGCCGCGACTTCGGCCCAGTTCGCCGCCCAGGCTTTCAACGGCTCGTTGCCGAGGCCGCCCGCCCACGCGACTCAACGCCTGTCTTCCGACCAGATCGAGGATGCCTACAGGGCGGTCATGGAACCGGAAGCGGATCGTGCCTCGGCGGGCGTTCGGCCAGGCAGGCCGGCGGCGGAAGCCGAACAGGCTTCGCGCGGCCCGACCTCGCCTCAGACGGCGATAGCCGACAGCATGACGAGGGCTGCGGCGGCACCGACATTGCCTGTGTCCACGATCGCGGTTTCCTCTTCAGTGCTGGTTGCTGCCAATTCCAACGCGCCCAGGCCACCCGGCGCGGCCGCCCGACCGGGTAGCGCTCGATCGTCGCAACCCAGCCAGCTGCCGCTGTGGATGATGTCGATCTTAACGGCGCTGCTCTCGGCGACGATCACCACCATCGCGCTGTTGCTGCTTCGCTGACCAGGTCTGACCGGCTCTACGCGTCGTCCTGCAGGAAGGCTTCGAGTTTTTCAGTCGCAAGGCCTGCCTGTGCCGCAATGCGCCGCGCAAGGTCTGCCGCGGCGGCGCGCGGGCGGCCGATGGGCCGGTCGAGCCAGTAGGACACCGGATTGAGCGCGGTGCGGTCATCGACGGCGACGATCCGGCCCGTCTTGAGTTGCGCCTGCGTCAGTGGCGGCCGCGCCAGCGCGATGCCCAATCCATGCGCCGCAGCGTCGAGCACCAGATTGTAATCTTCGAAGCGTCGATCCTGCGGACGAGGGCGGTAGTCGATATCCTGCGCCGCGAGCCAGGCGCGCCAGGCGGATGCGTCGGAATCGTTGATCAGCGGGAACTTGAGCAGCCGGGCAGGGTCGCCGTGCCCTATTTCCCCCGCCAGTTCCGGCGAAGCGATCGGGAAGATGTACTCTTCGAACAGCTGCACCGAGACGCGACCGGGAATGCGACCACGCCCGCAACGCACCGAAAGGTCGATCCCTTCGTCCGCGAGGTCCGCCTGGCGGTTGTCGACATCGAGCACGATTCGCAGCCGGGTCGGGCTGTTCTCGAGCGCCGCCATGCGCGGCATCAGCCACAGGCCGCTGACCGAGGGGATCGAGGCCAGCCGCACCACCGCGGTGCCGCGCGGCTCCACCCAGCGGTCGGAATTGACCGAGATCAGCGCGAAGGCCTCGGTGGTTCTCAGATGCAGGCGGTTGCCCTCATTGGTCAGCGTCACGCCGCGCGCGTTGCGCTCGAAAACTTTCAGCCCTAGCCAGTCCTCCAGCTTGGCGATCTGCCGGCTGATGGCGCCGTGGGTGAGGTTCAGCCTCTCGGCCGCCGCCGAAAAGCTCCCCGTTCGCGCCGCCGCATCGAAAGCGCGCAAGGTCTCCAACGGGAGTAACTGGTTCGAGCTGTGATCCATGCTCACAGGTGACCCTCGAATTGGTCGTTTGTCAATCGACGGTTGATGCGGTCTTCTAGCCCCATGGAGCCAAGCAACGAGGATATAGCGATGACCGCCTATGCCGGCACGTTGAATCAGACACAGCGAATGGACACCACGGCGGTCATCGCGGTCGCGCTCACAGTGGTCGGCTGGGCTTCCGCCTTCCCGGCGATCCGTGCAGGCCTCGCGGCCTTCCAGCCGCTGGAGCTCGGCGCGCTGCGTTTTGCCATCGCCGCCGTGCCGGCGGCGATCTTCCTGGCCGTCAAGCGCCCGGCGCTGCCCAAGGTCGACGAGTTGTGGCGCTTCGGCTTCGGCGGCGCCCGCCGGCTTCATCATCAATGTCAGCCCTATCTTCACCGCCATCATGGCGATGGCGCTGCTCGGCGAGCGCTTTTCGGGCATGGCCTGGCTCGGCACGTTGATCTCGTTCGCTGGCATCGGCATCATCGCCATGGCCGACGGGCAGGGGCTGCACTTCAACACCGGCGCCCTCTTGGTGCTGGGTTCCGCGCTCTGCTCGGCCGTCAACACCATCGTCCAGAAGCCGCTCTTTGCCCGCCATCATCCGCTGACCATCGCCGCCTCCAACATGGTGCTCGGCGCGCTCTGCCTGGCGCCCTTCCTGCCGGAAGCGATCTCGCAGGCGGCGGTTGCCGACACAGCCGGTCTCGGCGCCGTCATCTACCTCGGCATCGTGCCCAGCCTGATCGCCTACGCCGCCTGGGCGACCGCGCTGTCGCGCCTGCCGGCTGCGCGTGCCTCGAACTTCCTCTATCTGGTCTCGCCGATGTCCGCCCTGATCGGCTTTTTCTGGCTGGGCGAAGTGCCGACGCTGCTCGGCATCCTCGGCGGCGCGCTGGCGCTCGGCGGCGTCATCGTGGTGAATTTGAAGCGGTAAGTAAGGGATCTAGCATTCCCGAGTTAGGAAAAGAGCCGCATCGAGCGGCTCTTTTCATGTCCCCCACCCGGACCTTCGATCCGACCTCCCCGCAAGGGGGAGGTAGGGCACCGCGCTTACC
>NZ_RZOS01000510.1:0-3708 GCF_004022605.1 Mesorhizobium sp. M4B.F.Ca.ET.089.01.1.1 | reverse complement strand
CCCTTGCCGATCGCCTCGCGGCCGGCCTCGAATTGCGGCTTGACCAGAAGCAGCGCCCTGGCGCCATCTCCGGCGAGGGCAAGAGCCGGCGGCAGCGCCAGCTTCAGCGAGATGAAGCTGACATCGCAGGCGATGAAATCGGGGACAACGCCGCCCAGGTCGGCGGACGAGAGATCGCGGGCATTGAGGCCCTCGATGGCCGTGACGCGCGGATCGCCTGAGATCTCCGGATGCATCTGGCCGTGGCCGACATCGATCGCGGTGACGTGCGCGGCGCCGCGCTCGAGAAGCACCTGGGTGAAGCCGCCGGTCGAGGCGCCGATATCGAGCGCTTCGCTGCCGGTGGGGTCGAGGCCGAACCGGTCAAGCCCGGCGATCAGCTTCAGCGCCGCGCGCGAGACATAGGCCTGCGCTGGGTCGTCGATTGCAACGAGGCAATCGGCCTGGACGCTCTGGCCGGGCTTGCGGGCGATGGTGCCGTCAACCGTTACGGTGCCGCGCTCGACGGCGTCGCGGGCGCGCGAGCGGCTGGCGAACAGGCCGCGCTGGACGAGCAGTTCGTCGAGCCTGAGGCGCGCGCTGGCTGGCAAAGTGGAGTTCATCGGCCTTCCTTGGCGAAAGCCGGTCGCGAAGGCAAGAAGGGGATTAGAAGATGGTCCGCGAAACCGGCCGTTCGACGGCGGGCGCCAGACCGTCATTCCTGTCGCCGGAAGCTTGCCGGCGCTGCGGCTCGACCGGCACCGCCGGCGCGGTCTCGGGCAGCACGACGAGCTGCGGAACCTGCTTGTAGGAGAAGCCGCCGCGGATGTCGCCGATCTTGCCGGCGACTATGTCCATCGCCGCTTTTTCGAGATTGCGGTCGTAGCGCGTCTCGGCGTTCGCCGGTCCAGCGGCGAGCGCCAAAAAGGCGATGCCGCACAGAAACCTGTTCATTGTCGTTGCCCCTATCCCTCGGCAGGCTTCTAGCAGGCCGCCGTTGAGAAACGGCCAAGAGACAGGGTAAGCAAAGCGCCAAATGGTAGCGTAAACAATCGATTACGACAGCAAGCCGGCAAAGCGATTCAGGATGCTGATATCTTGAGTCAGGCGCTTCTGGCGCTGGCCGCGTGGCCGAGGGCGGCGAACACCGTGCGCACGATGCCGCCTGCGTCCAGGCCCGCATCGGCATACATCTTCTCGGGCTTGGCGTGATCGGTGAATGCGTCGGGCAGCACGAGCGGGCGCACCTTGAGGCCGCCTTCCAGAAGGCCTTGATGGGCGAGGAACTGCAGCACCTGGCTGGCAAAGCCGCCGACCGCGCCCTCTTCCACCGTCACCAGCACTTCATGCGAGCGGGCGAGCCGGCGCACGAGATCCTCGTCCAGCGGCTTGGCGAAACGGGCGTCGGCGACGGTGGCGGAAAGCCCGGCGGCGCCGAGTTCCTCGGCGGCGATCAGGCAATCCTGCAGGCGGGTGCCGAACGAAAGCAGCGCCACCTTGGTGCCTTCCTTGAGAATGCGGCCCTTGCCGATGTCGAGCACCGAGCCGCGCTCCGGCATGTCGACGCCGACACCGTTGCCGCGCGGGTAGCGGAAAGCGATGGGACCCTCGTCATAGTGAGCGGCGGTGCGCACCATATGGCGAAGTTCCGCCTCGTCGGCGGCGGCCATGACGACGAAGCCCGGCAGCGAGGCGAGGAAGGTGGTGTCGAAGGCGCCGCAATGGGTGGCGCCGTCGGCGCCGACGAAGCCGGCGCGGTCGATCGGGAAGCGCACCGGCAGCTTCTGGATCGCCACATCGTGGACGACCTGGTCGTAGGCGCGCTGCAGGAAGGTCGAATAGATGGCGCAGAAAGGCTTGTAGCCTTCCGTGGCGAGGCCGGCGGCGAAGGTCACGGCATGCTGCTCGGCGATGCCGACATCGAAGGTCCGGGCCGGGAAGGCCTCGCCGAAGAGATCGAGGCCGGTGCCGCTCGGCATGGCGGCGGTGATGGCGACGATGCGGTCGTCCTCGCGCGCCTCCTGGACCAGGCTTTCGGCGAACACCTTGGTGTAGCTCGGCGCGTTGGCAGGCGCCTTGGCCTGCGCGCCGGTGATGACATCGAACTTGTTGACGCCGTGATATTTGTCGGCGGCGGCTTCGGCCGGTGCGTAGCCCTTGCCCTTCTGGGTCACGACATGGATCAGCACCGGGCCGTCACCATTGTCGCGGACGTTCTTCAGCACCGGGATCAGGTGCTCGAGATTGTGCCCGTCGATCGGGCCGATGTGATAGAAGCCGAGCTCCTCGAACAGCGTGCCGCCGGTGACGTAGCCGCGCGCATGCTCGACGGCTCGTGTGATGGCGCGATCGGCGCGCTTGCCGAGATAGGAGGTCAGCTTCTTGCCGAAATCACGCAGGCCGAGATAGGCCTTGCCGGAGGCGAGCCGCGCCAGATAGGCGCTCATCGCCCCGGTCGGCGGCGCGATAGACATGTCGTTGTCGTTGAGGATGACGATCAGCCGGGCATCTAGCGCGCCGGCATTGTTCATCGCCTCATAGGCCATGCCGGCCGACATGGCGCCGTCGCCGATGACGGCAATGACGTTGTTGCGGCCGCCGGAGAGGTCGCGGCCCATCGCCATGCCGAGACCGGCGGAAATCGAGGTCGAGGAATGGGCGGCGCCGAACGGGTCGTATTCGCTCTCGGCACGCCGGGTGAAGCCGGAAAGGCCGCCCTCCTGCCGCAGGGTGCGGATGCGGTCGCGCCGGCCGGTCAGGATCTTGTGCGGATAGGCCTGGTGGCCGACATCCCAGATCAGCCGGTCGTCCGGGGTGTTGAAGACATAGTGGAGCGCAACGGTCAGTTCGACCACGCCGAGCCCGGCGCCAAGATGGCCGCCGGTGTGCGAGACGGCGTCGATCAGCTCGTCGCGCAGCTCCGAGGCGAGCTGCGGCAGCTCGCTTTCGTCAAGCGTCCTCAGATCCGCGGGGATGCGGACCTTGTCGAGGAGCGGCGTATCGGGCTTTGCGTTCACGGCTAAGGGGCCTGGTCAAACCTGACGTTCATGCACGTTGATCATGGGCGAAATATGCCGCCGCCCGGCGAATGTAAATGCGTGTCAATGACGCGGATGCTTCTGGCGTTAATTGTCCGGTAACGGAATGAACTCTTCCTCGTCTCCAGGAACGATATCGAAGCGGCCGGTCTTCCATTCCTCTTTCGCCTGTTCGATGCGTTCCTTCGACGACGAAACGAAGTTCCACCAGATGTAGCGCCTGGAGCCGAGCGAGGCGCCGCCGAATAGCATGAAATGGGCGCCGCGCTCGGACGAAACGACGATTTCGTCGCCCGGTTTGAACACCAGCAGCCGCTCGGCCGGGAAACGGTCGCCCGCAATCGAGACCTCGCCTTCCAGCGTGTAGATGGCGCGCTCCTCGGCATCGGGCGGGATCTTGACGCTGGCGCCGGGCGCCAGCCTCAGGTCGGCATAAAGGGTGTCCGAGGCGGTCGAAACCGGCGAGCGCAGACCGGAAAAAGCGCCGATGATGACGCGGCCGCTGATGCCCTCGGCATCGATCTCGGGCAAGCGGATCACGGCCGTGTTCTCGAAGACCGGAGCAACCTCCTCCTTGCCGTCCGGCAGCTCCAGCCAGGTCTGCAGGCCGGAGATCGACATCGGCGCGCCGCGCAGTTCCTCCGGCGTGCGCTCGGAATGGACGATGCCGCGGCCGGCGGTCATCAGGTTC
>NZ_RZOS01000050.1:0-22407 GCF_004022605.1 Mesorhizobium sp. M4B.F.Ca.ET.089.01.1.1 | reverse complement strand
GCGTCTAGCGACAGTTTCAGCGAAGCCGTCAAACCCGAGACCGTAATCGCGTCAATCAGTGGGGCAGGCGTGACAGGCTTCCAGACGCCTCCGCTGCGCGTCCATAAAGCCCTTGCCTTAGACCAAACACCCCCGCTTTTCACCCACGGTTGTGCGGACACCCAAGCGCCTGCATTTTTGACAAGGGCCGTCATCAGATTTGGAACCAGACATCGCCGTCAGCGCCGCCACTCGGCGCCGAGCTTGAAATGGTGACGGCGCGCTGCGCCATGGTGCCGATGCCGAGCAAGGTACGCATAGCCGCATAGTCGGCAGCAGTGATCAGGGACCGCCCGTTCGCCGAGGCGTTGGTGATGTCAGCCGCCGTAACCGCGAGCAGCGTCTTCATGGCCGCATAGTTCGCTGCGGTGATGAGCGAGCGCCCGTTCGCCGAGGCGTCAGTGATGTCGGCCGCTGCGACTGCCAGCAACGTCTTCATCGCAGCGTAGCTTGCTGCGGTGATCAGAGACCGGCCGTTGGCGGAAGCGTCGGTGATGTCGGCTGCCACGATCGCCAGCGCCGTCTTCAATGCCGAGGCAGTGATGGTCCCGGTGAGGCCGGCCACGGCAAGAACGATGTCGGTGGGAGTCCGAAGTTCTTTCCAATCCGCCAAGGTCGAAGGCGAATTGGTTGCCAGGGCGAAGGTCTTGTTCAGGTCGGTTCGAATGGCGACATCGCCCTTCTGCGCCGTGAGCGCCAGCATGGCCGACTGCGAGGCAACTTCGTAGACATCGGTGATCGCAATCGCTGGCAGGATCGAGGTATCCAGCAAACCGCCGCTATCCAGCAGCGGAACCTGGCCGGCACCCGTACCCGTGTTCTTGCTCGCGGCAGTGCCAAGCGTCGGCTTGCCGGTCAGGTCATTGTAGGCACCTGTCGATGCGACGGGCGCCAGGTCTTCCGCCAGCTTCGCGCTGTCGGCAAGGTCTTTGACGCGGTTACGCACATCGGCCGGCGAGATGTCGCCAGTCGACTGGTCGGGGAGATAGGTGTCGGCATCGCTGTTAAGCTGAGCCCTGGTGCGTGTCGCCATGATCGATTAATCCTGCGAGAAGTCGAGTTCGCCGACCGGGAAGTCCAGCGTGTCGCCGCTGTTGATGGTGATTGGGGCGATGTCGTCCCACGAAAGCAGATTGCCTCCGGTCGCCGCGTCGAAGACACCGACGTGCGTGATGGTTCCGAAGGCGCCACCGACAGCCGTAAAGCTGACAATGCCCGTGTTCGATACGATGCCGCCCGAGGCGGCCGTGGCCATGGGGATGGCCTGGCGCGCGTAGCCGCTGCCGCTCACTTCCGTGCCACCGCCTGCGTCGGTCGGTGCTGCGGTGTAGAGGGCCAGGTACACGGCGGCTGGCGGTGTGACCGCCTGACCACGGAAGAACACGTCCAGAATTTTGTTTTCGAGGTAGTCGGAAAATCCAGCCATCGTTTCGATCCTTGCGAGTTAGCGGAAGCCGGCGTCGAAGCCGGAAGTGAAGCCGCGTGCGGGTATTGCGGACAGGGAACCGGCGCCTTCGAACGAAGCCGAGCGCCTGATCTTCTTGGTGTAGGTCGCGGCCATCATGCCCGAGCCCGTGAAGGTGGCGGCCGAGACGCGCCTGACCGTGTAGCCAGCGGCTACGCCGCCCATGCCCATGAACAGCGCACTGCGGGCCGGCCTTGTGCGTTTCGAGCCCGTGGCCGCCATGCTGCCGGTGCCGACAAGCGTGGCGCTCGTGAAGAAGCGAGTGATCAGCTTCACCATAAGCTCGTATGCTTGCAGCGACTTGTTGCCGTCTTTCTCGGCCGCGACGGAGATCAGGACGCGCTTCTGCCCTGGCAGGTCGGTGAGCGGGATCACCTTCGACGTGCCGGTGAGCCCGCCATAGGTCTGCAACACCGTTGAGCCATCGAGCGTGGTCACGACAACCTTCGAAGTCTGCCCCGCCTCGCCAGCCACGTTAGCGTCGTCCCACTTCATCACCTGCGTGGACTCGAGTATGCGGTTGCGGTTCGCCCAGGTGACGGTGAGTTCGGTCGCCTCGTTGGCGTCGACATCGCCGAAGCCGACACCGTTGACCTTGACGTTGGCCGGCCGGTTGGCCAGGTACGGACGCTCGGTGAGCGAGACGTTGATTTGGGGAGCGTCAGCGAGCGCCAGCACACCGCCTGTGGTGCGCGGCAAAATCCAGTAGGACGTATCTTCGAACGCCGAGCGGACGGTCGGATCAACCACCAACGTCGATGCTGGGATCACAAAGGCGCGGGTGCCGATCGGCCAGGCGCGCGGGATCGTGTCGAGCATACCGCGATTGAGATGGAAACCATCTTCGTCCACGGACTGCACGGTGGCGATTTCGGTGTATTCATCCGGCCCGGTGCCGATCAGCACGAAGTCGCCGGCCACAGGCTCGGAGCCCCGTAGACCCGTCAGCGTCGACAGCACGGTTTGCGGCTCGGCTACGAGAGCGGTCAGGAAAGCCCAGGTGCCGCGATAGGGACTCGTGCTGAGCACCGCCTGCGACGGCGTGCCGTTCACGTCCGTGACATTCGACACCAGGTCGTAGTTCACGTCATCGTTGCTATCGGCGCCAACCGTCACAGCGCTCAGCACTTCGGGGTAGACCAGTTCGGACGGATCGCTGAGACGCAGCGCAGCGGCCGTCATGAAGGCCGGCGCGGTGCCCATCTGATAGTAGGTGGCCGGCGTCGGCGGCAGCGTCGGGTTTTGCCACTGCGAGTCTCCCGGCGCCAGGTAACTTGCCTGGTCGAGACCGAAGATGTCCTCATACAGCGACAGTTCGACGGTGTGATCCGTCTTGTTGACTTCCGAGACGCGGAAGATGATCTGGTCGATGTTGCGCTCGGGCCAGGACAGCTTGACCACGTTGCTGGCCGCCGTCTTCCAGAACTCGCGCGTCACGGTCGCCTGCAGGGTGGCGATCGGGTTTACCATCATGGCCAGGTCGCGGTCGGCCAGGCGAATGGCCAGGGCTTCGTGCGGCACGCCATAGTAGTTCTGCGACGTGGAGACGATGCCACCCTGCGCCGCGATGCCGGCCAGGTCTTGCGCCGTCACCGTCGCCTCTTTGCCGGTCTCGGCATTGGTGTAGGTGACGACGACTTCGTTCGAAATTTCGCCCCACGTCTTGCGCTTGAAGGACGACAGCTTCGCGTTGCTCGGATTGATCTCGGGCAGGTCGTCGAAGTCGTAGTCGGCGCGCAGCAGCTTCATCGTGTGCTTGCCAGTCGACGGATCGACGTAAACGGCCGACTGGATGTGCGTGCTGATCTCGCCGATGAACTTGCCGATCTCGGTCTGCCGCAGCCAGGTCATGTTGAGGCCGAAGCCTTCGTCGTAGAGCGTCTGCGCTGCGGCTTCAAAGGAGGCCTTGTTGATCGCGCTCACCGGCTCGCCCAATGCCCAATCGGTGTTGGTCAGGCACTCGTAGGTCATGTGCGCGGGGTTTGAGGCGTACTGCGCGTTGCCCTTCGAGTCGTCGGGAATGCGGATCAATGCGATGGCCGGATTGAGACCGATCGACGGGCGCCGCACGCGGGCCGACATCGAGCGCAGATACGGGTTGTTGGCGCCGAGGTAGAACCCGGCCTTGTTATTGGCTGCGCCGCCACCCAATAGAGCGGATAGAATTCCCGTCGACCACCAAGGCGTGCCGCTCGGCTCAGACGCGTCCTTCGTTCCGGTCAGGAAAAAGCTCGACAGGCCACGGAAGCCGGGACAGGTATCACTGGTCAGACCGTAGCGTTTGGCGAGGGACTCGGGCATCGACTGGTCGTCTTTGCCTGGCAGCCACCATAGCAGCCCCTTGACGCCGCCTTCCTTCTTGGAGCCGCCGAACAGATCGGTTTTGTTGACCGCAAAGACGCCCTGATCAGTCGCGTTGCCGCGCCAGATTTCCTTGTCACCATACTTGACCGCGATGAGGCTAAGCCCCTCCCCGGCCGCGCAGATGCCCACGTGCAGGGACATCGTGTATTCATGGATTTCGATTTTGCCACCGGATTTACCCATTGGCGGCATCCCTGGCTTTCACGAACTCAACGGCTCGATCGACCTGAGCGTCCAGCCCGACACCACGCAACTCGGATGCCTTCGCGCCCTCCTTGATGAAGCGGGCAAAATCCAAACCGGCCGCGTCCATCTGCTTTTTGACGCCCTTCACGCAATAGAGGACGCGCAGATCGGCGATCGTCAGATGGGGATCGAAGTCACTCACGCGTCGATCTCCCGCGTGGTGGTAGCCTTGTCGCCGAACCAGATGATGTTGAGCGCCTGCAAGTCCCACTCGCCGAAAACCACCGGAATGGGTCGGCCGCCCTCGGCAGTTGGGTTGTCCATGTCGGTGACTTCCTCGGACTTCGTGCTTTTGGGCTTTGGCATCAGCAGGTAGCCGAGCGCTTGAAGCCCGACGCCAATGATGAGGTTGATCAGCAGTGGAAGCAGGAAGAACGGCATAGCCTAACCTATCGCACGTTTTAGGTGGATTGTCACGTTAAACGTGATTTTTAGTAGAACTGGTTTTTCTGCGACAAGGGGTTTTCCAGTGGGATGCCAAACTGCCCGCCGTAGTTCTTGATGTTCGAGCCGCCCGTCACGCTATTCGTATGCTGGTTGCAGCCAGTCATCTGGTGATTGCAGCTTCGGATCACCGACAGCGGATTTCCTGCCACCAATCCGCGAGCGATGCCGCGAATGGTGACTTCGAGCCCATCTGCCCGCACCGCCGAGATCGTGCGAAGCTCCTTGCGGCCGTTGTCGGCGTTGATCCACTGCAGCAGGCCGCCAACGTAGCGCGCATAGGTGGCGCCGAGGCTTACGTCGATCGTGATCTTGTTGCGCGTGACCGACACGAACTCCCGATCCACGGTAGCGGCTACCTTGCTGGCGCGACACTGCGGCCCGAACAGAACGTGCGGGCAGCCGACCTGGTAGTTCCGCCGCAGGCCTGGCCGCTTGATCGAGGTCGACACCGGAACGCAGGAAAGCTCCTGCTCATTGGAGTCGTTGTCGGCGCTCGACGTGATCCGGCCCATCCACACGGCGGGGAAGTTTTCCTCGGTTACGTCATCGCCGATGTGCCCTTCGAAGATCGTCAGGTTCACCACGTCCGAAGGCGGATAGGCGAGAAACAAGTCGTCCATCTCCGAGCCGAAGGCCATGGTGACAGTGATGTCCGACTTGTCGAGCGTGCCGTCGTGCGAAATGTTGCTGTTCTTGATCGGCCACGGGATGAACTCGATGTTGACCGGGTTGCCCTCGGCGTCCAGAACCGAGCGCGTAATGGGCGCCTCGCCGTTGTTGTAGGCATACGGTCCAACCGGCGCGCCGTCATCGGTGGTGGCGCCTTGTATCAGATAAAGGCTGACCGGCTGTCCACGGTAACGACTGGATTCACGAATGCCGAAAGTCATTTGCGTAGTCCTTTAGAGGCTCGGAGGAATGCCGAAGACATAGTAGCGAACACCCTTGATGGTGTTGCTGTAACTATTCGTGCTGCCAAGAAATGTGTACGGATTGTCGCCGCCCGACCACAGATCGAGATGCGTTTCGTCAATGATGTTGGCCCAGGTCGAGTATCCGAGCGACTTGCCAGAGTTGCTGCCTACATTGATTGCGACGCCGTGCTCGCCCCAAATGCAATAGGGATCGGTGAAGGAGCTATCCACAGCCGTCTGGTTGTAGACTGCACCCATCTTGGGGAAAAGCAGCAGGCCGTTAGGGTTCGGGATGACGAGGCTGCGCTTGCGCTCGCCTTTGAAACGCGGGGCAGACATCGTGTCAGGCATGTCTGTCGAATTGAAATTAAGAAAGCCCTCGGCCAGCAACGGCGCATAGACGAATCTCGTATCGAGCATGATGTCGTCGAGATTTGGCGCTGTATCCGAAGAACCGGGACGCTTGATCTGGACGTATGCGCCAACGCCGTCGTTTCCGGTGCGCTGGATTTTCTTCCCGCCAGTTGTAGGTGCCTGGCCGGCGTTGGCGCAAATCATGTAGCGGATCACGATATCCATGTCGGCGGTGCTGGTGATCGTAATTGTGTTGCCCGACACGACGTAGGTAAATCCGCATTCCTGATTTGGATTGAGGTTGTCGATATATGGCGGCGACCAGAACTGGAACTTTTCCGTCGCAGTAGAGCCTGCGCGCCTGACGATATAGTCCATGTAGGTTGTCAGCGGCAAAGCAAACCGGGTCGTAATGACCTGCGTCGCGCCTGCCGCGACGGCAATCTCTCCTGCTCCGAGTATTTTTGCAGGTATGCGGTTCTCATGCATCAAGTAGTGGTCGAGATTTCCGCTCGATACCGTTCGCCCAGGGAGTGCAATGCGGAACTTTCCGCCCGACGCTTGATCGCACCGGACGACTTCCTGCCCTGAGACAGGCGTGGTCGAATAGTCAGGGATTGCGTCATCAAATGCCGGCAAGCCAAACAGCGTCACTAAATAGCGGCTTATGGGTTGAGCAGCGCCCGAGCTTGTGACTTCAACGGCGTATGACGGCCGATTTCTGATGGACGGGTATCCGGTATTTATGTGCATCATCCATCGGCAAAATTCCGATCCGTAGGAGTATATCTGACCACTGCCCGACACTTGGCCGGTTGATACATCCACGCGCGGCCCGAAAAATGCGTTCTTGTTAACATAGTCGGTTACAGCCCGTGCCTCAAGCAAAGGGACGTAGCTAATGCCATAGTTGTTGGCGAAAAACTCAGGAAAGAAGTACCAGATTTGAAAGTTGTTGCCGCCGAAACTCCAACACTCGATCATACGCTCGCAATTGGTCGGCCCCGTTCCGCCCGGCAGGTAATACCGCTGCGGCGACGACGGCGAGCCGCCAGGGGGATACGTCACAAAGTTTGGCTCAACAACGATAATGTCTCGGATATAGCCGATCTTGTTGCCGGGTTGCTCGGAATTGAAGGCAAACTTTCCCGTATCGCTGTTCGGCGTTGTCAGCGGATTATCCGCATTGTTCTTCATGATCTTGACAAAGCCACCGCTGGCCCGCGCTCCTGCAGCAATTTTTGGCATCAGGGCACCGAGACCGACCAGAACCCGTTATCCAGGTCGATGATGAAAGTGGCTGCGGCATTGCTCATGTAGCCGGCCGTGATATTGCCGAGGTTTGCACTGATCGCCGAAAGCGAACCAACGCTCAGCATGGTCGCGGTGATCGAGCCGGCGATCAGGATGCTGGTGCGGAAGGACGTGATGTCGGCTTGCGTCGCGGTGATCGAGCCCGTCTTGATGTCCGAGCCGTCGATGATGGTGCGGCCATAGTTGACCACGAGATCGACGCCACCCTTGTAGGCCGCGAGCACGACACGATCCGACTGGAAGGCCGTGGCCACGGTTGATGTCGCGGCGAGCACGGTGGTGCCCTTCACATAGTAGACGTAGAGCGTTCCGGTCGACCAGGTGGCGTTGCTGGCAGTGATGTTGAACGTGGCAATGTTGCCGTCATCACCGATGTACTTGATCGTTCCGGCGCTCCACGAGACCTTGTTGCTGGTCGGGCTGTTGTGCTCGAACTCAAGGCCCTCGATCGTGAGGCCGCGTTGACCGAATACCGCCTTGTCGGCTGTGATCGAGCCCGTGGCGATCGAGGCGCCGTTGATGGACGTGCCGTCGCCGGCAATCCAGTTGAACAGTGTCGTGCCGCCCGAGATGCTGATCTGGCCGGGGATGATCTTGGTAGTGCCCGCGTTGACAGCGGCAGCCGGATTGTCGAGGCTGAAATTGCCGTAGCTGCCGGCAACCACGATATCGCCCGTCATGATACTGCCAGCGATGAGCTTCGCCGCGTCGAGCGAGACAATCTTGGCATTGGTCACGATCGCGTCGGCGATCTGCGCAACGCCCGTGATGACGGCCGCGTTGGCGACAAGTTGGTTGGCGCCCACCGTCTGCGCGAGCAGCAGGCCGCCATCCATGAACGCCTTGCCCTCGACAAGCTGGAAGTCGTTGGCGCCCTTGTAGATGCCAAGGATGATGGAGTCGGCAGCGTACAGCGCCGTCAGCGACGTGGTGGTGGTGATATGGTCATCGCCGGGAACGAAGCAGACATAGACCGAGCCCGTGGTCCAATCCACCTGGCCGCTCGGCAGCGCCTGCACCGTAGGAACATCGCCCGCAACGCCATAACTGATGCTGCCAGCGGTCCACTGCAACTGATTGCCCGTGTCCTGGCCCGGCTTGAAGGTGACGCCGTTGAGCGTGATCTTGATCTCGCCACGGATTTTGCCGGTCTCAGCATTCGTTTCGGTCGACCAGGGAGACGCGTTGCCCGAGGTATCGACGGCGCGCACCCAAAAGTAGAGATGCGTTTCCATGTCGAGGCCGGCTCGGACGAAGTTGTTCGCCAGCGTCGTGTGCGAAGGCGTGGCCGTGTCGAGCGGAGTGGTGATGCTCGCGCTCTCGTAAATCTCGTAGCGCGCCAGGTCGGCCTCGGTGTTCGCGGTCCAACTGATCCAGATCGATTCCAGGCCGGCCTTCGACGTGATACCGATCGGCATGGCAGGCGGGATCGTGTCCTTGGCCGTGGTGTGGCTGACGACGGCCGAATAGACCGAGGCATTGCCGCTCTTGTCCACCGCGCGGACCTTGGCGCTATACTCGACGTTGGGTTTGACAGCGGTCGTGTAGGTCTCGGAAGCCGTCTGCAGGCCAATCCAGTCGCCGTCGCCTTCCTTGATCTGCAGATCGTAATAGAGGAAGTCGTCTTCGCTGTTGAAGTCCCACGAGATGGTCAGGATCGTCGCGCCGTCTGCCACGGCCGAGCCCAACGTCAAGCCGCTCGGAACGTCGGGCGGATCGTGGTCGAACATCGCGGCGATTTCTTCCGGGCTCACCGAGCCGAGGGCGCCAGCCGCCGCGCCCGCGATAAGCAGGTTCAGCTTTTCCCTGACACTCAGGCCACCTTCGCCATTCTCAATTGGTGCGATGGAAACGGGCATCGGTTAATCCTCCCAAACCGAGCCGTCCTGCCATTGGCCATTATCGCGCCATTGGCCGGTTGCCAGAATCCAGTTGTTGCCGAAGCTTTCCTCGACAGCCAGGTTGGCCAGCGTGACGAAGGACATGGTGATGTTGGCCACGCCGTTCGTGACCCACTGAATGGTGAACGTGTCGCTCGCGAAGCGCGCAACGAACATCCACGAGATAAGCTCGATCTCATCTGCGGTCGCGCCGATCGGCGTCCCGGTGGCAATCAGCGTGTCGCCGCTGTCGATCTGCCAGCCGGCAACCTCTTTCGGGACCAGCGTGCCGTCCTTCTTACGGATCAGGATTGCCTGGTGCGCGGGATCGCTGTGATAGGCGTTGTAGAAGTCGGTGCCCGCGACGCGGATGTTCGAACCCGACATTCCCTTGATCGCCGGGAAGTCCATGCCCCACGTCGGCACGTAGATTTCACCAGCGCGACCGCGAGCACGAATGAAGACATCGAGCATCGCCATTACGTCGGCGTGGCTCATGCCCATGTAGGTCGCGGTCAGCGTGCGCGAGACGAGCGGAACCGGGGCGAAGGTCTTGGTGACGCCTCGCCCGTAGTCCACGGTCTCGAAAGCCATGTTGAAGGCCATCTGCGGCTGCTGCACGTAGTTCGGTTTGCGCAGCAGCACATAGCGGCCGTAGAACAGACCGGCCGGGCCGAAGACTTGGGTTGTCTCACCTGTCGGGCCGTCATCAAACGGCAGCGGATCGGCCTCGCGAACCACGGTGCCCGGCTCAACCGCGAGCTTGATCGACGACGTGGCGATGGCGGTGGTGTAGATCGAAAGCGTGGTCGATGTGCCAAGCGACGCAGGCACCAGCGGCAGCAGCGTTGCGCCCTGCCCCACAGCGCCCTGGACTCCCGTGGTCAGCACAATCTGGTTGCCCGAGATGAAGTCGATCGTGATCTGGCGCGACTTACGGCCGGTGAGCAGCGCGCAGGTCATGCTGCCCGTCAACCAGGCAGGAATGCGATCGACGGTCAGCACCGTGCCGCCGTCAGCCACGGTCTCCGTCAGAATAGCGGAGTCGGCCGAGAAGTCGCCGACCAGAACCTTGCCGTCGCGGGCCAGGTGCAGTGCATCGTTGAAGGTACGCAGACGGTCGCCGTCGAGCAGGATGGCTGCCTCGATCGAGCGGCGCGGCTGGACGCGCTCAGACCGACGTTGTTCACTGCCGTCGCGGGTAGTGAAAACGTTGGTCTTGAACTCGTAGGTGTCCCTTACACCGTTCTGCCAGTTGGGGACGATGGGAAGAAAAACGGCCATGCAAGCCCTTCACGTATTGGCGTGAATCTAACGTCTAACGTGATTTTTCGCAACACTAATTGTTGAGGGCTCCCGACACTTTCCGAGAGTTGCGCGTCAGCCAGTTCATGATGATGCGCTCGCCGGCCGTGGTGGCTAGCGCGTGCTCCAAAACGTCTGCCGGATCGAACACATTGACGTTCTTCACGTTGACGGCCTGGCCGCCCCGACCCCCACCGTTCTTCCTGTGGCGCGGATCGGTCTCGGTCAGCATTTCTTCGCCCGCTTCGGCGATGATCGGAACTTCATTTGGCTTGAGGCCCGCGATGCCGCCCGTGTGATAGCGCTGTGCGTTCGCGAAGACAGCCGGGTTGACCATTCGCGTACCGTAGCTCGACGGCTGCCCGATCTCGCCACCTTCGTGGAACAGCGACGTGAGCCAGCCGGCAATGCTGCCGCCGAGGCCGCCGCTGCCACCCGCACCCGCGCCGCCCGAGAGCGCGTTGAACAGCGCCTGCTTGACGATCGCCTTGCCGATCTCGATCAGGAATTCGGCGATGCCCTGCCGCAGTGCGGTGAACAAGGCGTCGGCCGCATTCTCACCATTGGCAAGCGCCTGCGCAAATGCGCTGAATGCGTTGCCGCCGATGTCGGCCAATTCCTCGTTGATCTGCTGAGCCTGCGGCAGAAACTGCTTGTCGATCTTCTGCAGCGTCTGTCCGATGCCTTCCTGAATCGCTTGGAGCTTCGCGATTTCCTGGTCCGCACCAGTGCCGCCGATCGCCTGCCAAAAAGCGATAGCGGCCGGAATAGCCTCTTTCAGCTTTTCTTCGACCTGCGAAATCGACTCGATCGTGCTGGCAACCTTGCCCTGGTCGCCGGCTGACTGGGCGATCTGCAAACTCTGGAACAAAGCCGTGCGCTGCGCGACAAGCTTGGTCACTTCGTCATTGGCGTGAGCGCGATCATATTCCTTGCCGGCCAGTTCCGCGACGAGCGCCAGTTCTTCCTTGGTCGCCTCGGTTCCGGCCTTCTTCGCGCGGTTCGTTTCCTCGACGATCGCCTTGTTGATCGCGGCCTGCCGGGTTTCCTGCGTCTTGTATTCGAGTGTGGCCTTCGCCGCGTCGGTGCGGGCCTTGAAGTCCTTCTCGTAGTCGGCCGTGGCCTTGGCCTGCTCCGAGATGCCCTTGTACGCGGCAAGGATGCCTTCGGCTTTGGCCTGATGGTCGCCCATCTGGTCCGACACCTTATCGAGAACGGTGCCCGGCATACCGCCGTTCTTCTCGTCGGACGCGTTGATGTTCTTCGCGTTGCCAGCGTTGATTGCGGCATAGATTTGCAGCAGCCCGTCGCCGGCCTTCACACCAGCATCGGTGAGGTACTTCGCCATCGCCTCAAGCTGCGCTTGGATGGACGAAGCTTGATCGATGCCATACTTCGACTGTACGGCAGGGCCGGCTTGGAACAGACCGACATAGTTGTTGCCGGCACCGCCACGGATGGCCGGGTTGAAGGTGCCTCCGGTTTCGTAGGAGATCGCCGTGAGGATGTCCTTCACATCGACCTTCAACTGGTCGGCGATGATGGTAGCGAACTTGACGATATCCGCCATCTGCTGAGCGGACGCCGATCCCGAGTTCCGCTGAGCGGTGTAATCGGCCTCGTAGTTCTTGTGTGTCGCATCGTAGGCCATGCCAGCCTGCGAGCGAATCTGGTTGGTCTGCTCGGTGGTGAGCCCGAGGATGTCCTGGTTGAGCCGCTTGGCTTCTGCAAGTGCCGCGTTCTTCGCCTTGAGCAGTTCACCTTCGATGTAGCGCTCGCGATTGGTCAGGTTCGCCTGGCGCGTCTCGTCGGTCAGCAGTTTGCCCTGCTTGTCGATGATTGCCTGAATGTCGATGCGAGCCTTCTTATCGGCTTCGCTCTGTTCGGCCATATCCTTCTGCGCGGCGCTGCCATCCTTGATGGCCTGCAACTCGTCCTGGCGCCGCTGCACGATCTCCTGCAACGCGTCGCGCTGAGCCGTAAGCGCCGCTGTATCCGCATAGACGGTCTGCCCGGCTTCCAAGAGCTTCGCCTGGTCGGCAAGCTGGCCGTTGATCTCGGCGAGCTTAGTCTTCACCGCTTCGAGGTTGTTGGTGTCGACGCCACCGCCGAAACCGCTTGTGACGCTGCGCACCTTGCCGGCGACGGCCTCGACCTTGCCAGCGATGTTCGCCATCGTGTTGGCGGTGTTGTCGACTTCCTTCGAGAGCTTCTGCAGTAGGCCGGATTTCTCGATGACATCGAGCAGGTCGTTCCAAGCGCGGCCGGCTGCCTTTGAGGCTTCGCCCCACGCAGAGGTCTTATCGGCGCTAGTGGCGAGCTTCCCGGCAAGAATGTCCTGAGCGAGTGAGACGGCGCCGGCCGAGTTGCCGGCCTTCGCCATCGCCTCGATCTGCGCGTACTGCGATGCGGTGAGGAAATTCAGTTCCGTGTCGAGCGCCCGCACGCTGTCCACGGGACCGCTGAAGGCAGTCGACAGTTTCTTGCCAGCCTCGGCGACATCATCGCCGGTGATAGCGCTCAACCGCTCAGCCATCTGCGCGAGTGGCGCGAAGTCCTTCTGATCGATGCCGTCTTTGATGAACTGCTTGACCAGGGCGCGCGCCTTGTCGGTCGCAATGCCGAAGTCGCCCATTTTCTCGGTGATCTTGACGAGTTCCTGCGCGCTATAGCGGCTGCCGTCAGCCGAGAGGGCCAATTCCTTGTTGAAGATTTCGAGTGAATCGGCGGCCGTCTTTAGGCGCAGCGCGGTCGCGATGAACGGCGCTAGCACGGCAGTAACGCCGGCAATGATCGGGATCGAGCGGGCCAGCGTCGACATAACGCCCGGCCAAATCTGAACGAACTGGCCAGCCTGTTGCGCCAGCACCTGCAACGGCCGTTGACCCGATGCCAGGCCCGACACAACGTCGTTGATCTGGTAGCCGAGATTGGTCAACTGGTAGGGCTTGAGGCCGAACGCGCTGATGTTCTGCGCCTCGCCCTTTGGCGAACTGAGCGACGTGCTTCCACGCAGCGCCGCCTGCTTCTTCGCAAGCGTGTCGGTTGCCTTCGACTGCGCGTTGGTGGCGCTGGTGAGCTTGACCAGTTGGGCGGTCGATCTGCTCGTCGCGCTTGCTTCCTGATCGGTCGCCTCGATTCGGCGAATGAAGGCGCCGTAGCCCGACTCGGTCGTGCTGTTCAGCCGCGCCTGAATCTGCGCCTTGAGCGCGGCAGCAGCCGTAGCCCTTTCATCGGCAGCCCGGTTGCGTTCAACCGCGTCGATGTATTTGACCCAATTGCCGTAACCCGACTCCACAGTCGAGTTAAGCCTGGCCTGAATTTCCAGTTTGCGCGCAGCCTCGGCGGCGGCCTTCTGCTCGGCGGCGGCCTGCGTGACAGCCGCAGCCGCAGCAGCCTGAGACGCAGCAGCCTCTTTCTCCATCGAAGCCGCGAGGCGATTGAATGCGGCGTAGCCGGTCGACGCGCTGCCGGTGATCTGGTTGAGAGCGTTGCGCTTGACGTTGAGCGCATCAACCGCCTCCATTGACCGCTTGCGGGTCAGGGAGATCGTCTCGGCAAGCTCGCGCAATTCGGCTTCGCTGAGCGAACCAGACTTGCGCCCATTGTCGAGAGCGGCCTGGTAGCGACCGATCTCGGCCGTTAGGCGCTTGAACTCAGCCATTGCGGCGTCGATGTCGCCCTGCGCGACACCGAGCACGTCACGACGGTTGGACGCTTTCGAAGCGGCAGAAAGTTTGTCCTGCTGCTGCTGGATGCCCTTGAGAACTTTGGAGTATTCGTCGCGCGCCTTGACGGCGAACTCGACTGTTCTCTCGTTACCCGCCATCCGTCAATTCCTTAAGTTGCTGAGCAAGTTGCTTGGCGGCATTTCTAAAGAAGGCGGGCTTCACACTCTCATTGGGGATGCTGGAGAGCGCCAACTGCATGAGCGAGATTTCCGAGGCCATCTGAGAGTTGATGCGTCTGACCACGAAGCCTGCTTCTGCAAAGACCTTCGAGATTGGATAGGATGGTGCGTTTGGGTGGCCGTGATCGAGCAAGAGGCTGACCTGGCGACGGACACCCTCTATCCAGCTATCGAGGTCTTCAGGGACGGCAGCTTTGCCTGCGCTGCCATTACCCTGGTCACGATCTCCAGCAATTTTCCCAAGCCACCCTCCGCGACGATCGTGAGCCGGATGATCTTATCCAGCGCGTCGATCTGCACGATAAGCGGCAGGTTCATCTTGGCCAGGCGATCGGCGTTTTCGGGCTCTCCGATGCCGCAGGCGATGACCAGTGATGCGAGCGGCGCGAAGTCGTCGATCAGCCCCACCGCAAGTTGCTCGGCGCTGCTGACATCCAGCTTGCCCGAGATCGCTTGCGTGTAGAGATCGGCCATGACGGCGCGATGATGCCGAACGATGTGCGTGATGTGTTGAAGGCTGAGGCCGTAGACCTTCAGCACGTTGGTGCCGAAGGTCACGGTCTCGGACGGAATGACCCATGTCTCCATCTGGCTCATTGTCGTGTTCCTTACACCGGGCGGCCGTCTTTGTAGGCGAGCGCCAAGGTGCCTTTCTTGAGCGCCGAGATTTGCAGGCCGATGGTCTGCCAGGTCGGCGAAGTCGGATCGCTCACGAGCGCCATGTCGCCGTTCGGGATGAGGCGGCAGCGCGGGATCGTAATGTCGGACTGAGCGCCGAACGGGTTGATCGAGAAGAACTTCATCTCGCCTTCAACCTGCTTGATGCCGGCCGCGATCTGCGAACGGGTCGAGACGCCGATGTCGTAGTTCGCCACCAGCTTCGGCTGGTCGGCCAGGATGAACAGCAGACCGAGATCGAGATCGACATCGTAGTCCGTGCCGAGAACGAAAGTGGCCGGCGTGCCAACGGCGCCGTCGTCGCACGCGACGTTGCTCAGCTTGCGAGCACCGGACGGATTTGCGGTCGTGCGGCCAAGCTGGAACACGTCGCCGGCCTTGACGAGCAGGAAGGTCTCGGCCTGATCGGTAGCGGCCACGGCCGTGATCGTGCCGACATCGCCCATCCACCAGTAGGAGACGTTTTCCGGCCGCATGTCGTCGGTCGACATGGTGCCGTTGAGGGTCGCGTCGATGGCGATTTCCTCGTCCAGCGCCTTGAGATCGGCCTGCGAGGAATAGTGCGGCAGCGTCTCGGCGTTGCGCTGAAGAGTGAATTCCGGGCAGTTGCCGAACTCGCGCAGCGGTCCCGGCGTCTGCGTCCCGGTGAGATACTTGGCGAAGTACGCCTTGCCACGCGGCACGGTGAGGTTCTTGGACTGCGTGTCGAACATTGCGATTTCTCCTTATTACGTGACTATCACGTATAACGTGATTTTGAGTTAAGCGAAAGGTGTCTCAAAATTTTCTGCCAGGATGAGCGTCACCGGGACGAGAAAATATGCGACGGCGGATATTTCATCGTCGGGCGGCCGATGAACGGGTTCCCCGATCAGGATTTCAATGACGCATGGCGCCACGTTGCCGAGACCGAGAAAGTTGAAGTTGTTGACGAGCTTCGCCTTGACCAGGGCAGAGATCACATCGGCCGAAGCGAGGTACGCGGGATCGAGCGGATGATCCTTGTCGTCCTGGACGAACCCCTGGATGAGAAGACGGAATTCGTTGCTGCTGAAACCGCCCTTGAGACCGCCGCCCACGGGCTCGCGCGCACGTGGGTCTTCGAGCACTGAAAGCATCGGCAGCGGATCGCCGTCGCCGTAGACGGTGCGACCGCGAAAGACGCGCTCGGCAGGCCGGCCTGCGTCGTCGATGAAGTCTGAAAAGTCGTGCAGATGGCCGTTGGCTGGCGTTATGGTTTTGAGAGCAGCGCAGACTCCCTTGACCACGCGAAGCCGAAATGGCGAATACTCACGCCAGTTTTCAAGCGCGGACGCAGGTAGCGCGTCGAGGATAAAAAACTGCTTGGTGTCCGTTCGCCAGGCGATATCGCCGGGCGCTGCGTCGAGCGCCAGCATAGCGGCCTCGTTCGCGGCGGTGAGGATGCTAGCCATTCTTCAGCAACTCCATCTGGCGGTTGAATTCTTCCTCCACGTCGTCAAGCGTCTCCTGGCTCATGTCTTCGAAGACACCGCCGTCGCGTGACGCGGCGCTCAGCGCTTGGTCGACGGATGGGCCGTAGAGCAGCCACAGGTTCTTGCCGATCGCCTTGGGCTTGTATGCGCCGGCCGGCGCCTCACCGTTGGTGCGCACGGCCAAGCCGAGGTTGTTGTTCTTGAGGCGAATGATGAAAGCACGGGAGATCGATTTCGTCTGGCCGGGCTTGACCGTCACATTGACTTTGCCGCCGCGATGACGTGCGCCACCCGTCAGGGCGGTCTGCCGGCTGAAGCGGGCGAGCGATGTGGCCTGACCACGCCCCTCGATCATTGCGATGAGTGAACCACGGCGGGCGCGGGTTCTGACCCACAGCTTCTTGCTCGATGGCGAAACATAGGATGCGGGAAAGGCAACCTGGTCGCGCACCAGTCGCGCTGCGCGTGTGCGGCCCTTGTCGGCAGCCTTGTTCAGCGCGCGCACAAGAGCCGTCTCAACCTCGGCTGTCACTTCGCCTAGATTGGGCATCTGCGAGAACTCAACGACGACTAGGGCGGCGCTCAACTGATGATGCCTTCCCAAATGGGACCGCTCGTATCGAGACCGGCCAGTAGGTCGCTGAGATCAGCTTGAGAAACTTCGCTGACTTCCGACCGCACATAGCCTTCCCGTTCGGGTTGGCTCGGGCCGGTCAGATAAGCCTCGGAGTTTCCAAAGATGACGAAGGCCTTGTTGTGGACCTTGGGTAGTTGAGAAAGCTGGAAGACGATCCGATTGGTGAGATCGAGCACCGTTGCGCCGTTCCTGAAATCGTCGCCCTGGTTCTGCGATGCCACCTGCGCCTTGTGTAGGCGGACGGTGACGCGAACAGGCGTCCCTGCGGCGTGCGTTAAGTACACCGCAGAGAGTTCGAAGGTCGCGTGGACGTGTCCGAGCGACTTCCGCTTCTGTTCGCGCCAACCAGCCATCAGACGAGCGACTCTTCCTCGACAGCCTTCCTGCCGCCCTTCTTCTTGGCAGCTTCGGCAGCAGCCTTGTCAGCGGCTTCCTTCTCGGCAGCCTCGGCAGCAGCCTTGTCAGCGGCTTCCTTCTCGGCAGCCTCGGCAGCAGCCTTGTCAGCGGCTTCCTTCTCGGCAGCCTCGGCAGCAGCCTTCTCAGCCGCTTCCTTCTCGGCAGCCTCGGCAGCAGCCTTCTCAGCCGCTTCCTTCTCGGCAGCCTCGGCAGCAGCCTCGGCAGCAGCCTCGGCAGCAGCCTCGGCAGCAGCCTCGGCCTCGTGATCGACACGCTGCTTGATACCAGCCTTCACCAGGTCTTCTTCGGTCGCCTTGACAGCCGCGCGCACGTCGTCACGCAGAACGTAGTCCAGTTCGTCGCCTTCCAGGTTGGCGACTGCGCCAGCGGCGATGACCGGAGGATTCTCCTTCGGATCGCGCTGAATGGTGTGAATTGCCTTGATGTACATGAGATCGTCTCCGTTTGAGAAAACGGCCCGACAAACGCTGTCGGGCCGTGCGGTCTCTCGTTTCCGGCTTACGCCAGCACGCGAGCCTTGAAGGTGCGGTTCGGGTAGAGCGGAACCGGGAGCGGCGAGGCCTGGTGCATCAGGAAGTCCTCACCCGGATCGTCGGTCTTGAACTGCTTGCCGAACACGCGAGCGTTCGCCAGGCCGTTCTTGATCGCCTCGTTGTCGAAGATCGCGCCGTAGCACTTGACGCCAGTGGCGCCCGGAGCGACGAGCAGAACGTCCTTCTCGTTGAACAGGTCGATCCGGGTCGCGCCGCCCGCACCATCCGGCACATCGACGGTATCCTTGTAGGCCCAAATGCTCAGACCCGAAGCAAGCTGGCCGATGTAAGTCAGCGGCTGCTCCTGACGCAGGATGCCGAGCGAGATGTTCACGGTGTCATTGCCGCGATAGCGCGTGTCGAGCGCATCCTTGATGCCGGTGTTCTTGCGGAACACGGGAGCCACCTGAGCACCGACGATCAACTGCGCGGCAGAGCCACCGCCGTTGGCCAGGTACATGGTGTTCATCCAGGTCTGGAGATCGCCCAGGATGTCAGCGGCAGGATCGCTCCAGAAGCCCGACGACTTGACGACGGTGTGGCCAGCGGCGCGACCGAAGTCGAGCAGGACGGACGGGTTCTTGGCGCCCTGATCGCGGTCGTACTCGATCAGCACCTTGGCGTCGATGAAGGCGCGAGCCGCCATCCACGCTTCGCGCATGTCGATCGCACGATTGTGCATCTCCGTGATTTCGGCAACGCGCATGTCGTACTTCTCGGCCAGGGTCGGAGCACGGCCGGCGTTGATGAAGACTTCCGAAGGCCGGATGTTCTTCAGTTCGGTCGGACGCACCGCGTTCTTGAGCTTGATGTACGGCGCCGTGATCTCGGAAATCGACTCGCCCTTGGCATTCTGCATCGGGCGGCCCTGCTCGTAGGGCAGCGCGAAGGGCGCCAAGAAGCGGGTGGAAGCCGGCAGATCGGCGAAACGGATCGCGCCGTCTTCCGAGAAGTGGGTCTGCGTGAAGAAGGTGTCCAGCCAGTAGGATGGAACCGACTTAAAGCGGTCGTCCTGCCGCAAGGTGTAGAGGTCTTTGGGAGTCCAGAGTTCGATACCCATGGATTTTCTTTCCTTCGAGTTCGGGCTTTCGGGGCCTTGGGGTTACGGGGCGGCCACGGTCGAGCCGAAGGTGACTTCGCGCACGACAATGTTGGTCGGGGTGGGAGCACCAGCGAACGCCGCGAACTTCTCGGCGTCGGTGTCGAAGCTGGCCGGCCAGTTGAGCATGTGTTTGGCCAGGCAGCCGCTGCGCAGGATCGGGAGACCGGGGTTCACGCCGACCGCGATCACGATCTTGAAAAGCGTGATGCCGATCGCCTTGATGTCGTCGGCCGGGTCGACGCTGCCGACGAGAGCCGGAACCAGGTTGCCCGAGTCGTCGAAGCCAACCGGAGTGAAGGCCTCCAGGGTCTGGTTGGCGGCAGCCTGCAAGTCCTGGACGACGACAGCCGGCGTTTCGCCGACGATCAGGCCTTCCAGAGCCGGGTTTATGGTGTCGGTCCACTGCGACGGCGTGCCAGCGGTGGGACCGAGCCTCGGAAGATTGATAGTCATTTCGACTTCTCCTTACGTCTTCGGTTGAGCCTCGGGCCGTTAGCCCTTGACCATGGCGAGCGTCTTTGCGGCGCGGCTCATTTCCGTTTTGTCTTCTTCGCCCTCGGCGCCAGCCTCGATGCCTGCGCCGTTGTTGCGCATGGCGTCCTTGAGCATTCCCTTGGGCGCGCCAGCCGTGGCAGCGGTCGCGGTTTCCTCGGCCAGTTCGCCGATGAAAGCGGTCGCCTCGTCGGCCGACATGGTGGTCTTGAGCGCAGCGTTGAGCGCCGCCTTCGGGCGAGCCTTGCCGGCGTCGGAACCGAGGATCGCGGTGATACGGGCCATGGCGTCAGCGGTGCCCTGCTTGATGCCTTCGGCCAGGCCTTCGGTCTTGCCCTTCGCAAGAGCCAGAGCGCAGCCTTCGTCGTATGCGGCCTGAGTAAAGTCGGCCATCTGTTCATCTCCTTCTGAGAAAGTGGCCTCAAAGGCCGTGATCGCGTCGTCCAGGGCTCCGATTTCATCTGCCAAGCCGTTGTCGATCGCCTGTTGAGCCATGAAGGTACGTGCGCCGGTCGCGTCGACCGCCTCCGCACTCATGTCCCGGTTCCTCGCCACCGAAGCGACGAATTGCTCGTGGAATGCATCCACGCGCTCCTGAATCCGCTCGCGCGCTCCCTCGGACAGTTTCTCGTAGGGATTGCCCTCCATCTTGTCGGGCTTGGAGCGGATGATGTTGACCGTGATGCCTGCGTTCGCGAGCATCTTGGAGTATTCGAGAGCCACTACGACGACGCCGATCGAGCCCACGCCACCCGTGCGGGCGACCGTGATGTGGTCCGTCGCGGAAATGATGTTGTAGGCGGCCGAGTAGGCGTGCTCGGCGGCGAAACCACGGATGGGCTTCTTGCCACGGAATGCCTGAATGCGGTCCACCAGGTCGAAGTTGCCCGAGACCATACCGCCGCCCGAGTTCACGACCAGGGCGATGCCCTTGACATTGACATCCTCGACGCCGCGTTTGACGGCCTGGTAGATGTATTCATAGCCGGTGGCGTAGCCGCCGTAGGCATACGGGAAGTCGTTGAGCAGAATGCCCTTCACCGGAACGTGCAGGACGCCGTTCTTGACGACGTAGGGCCGCAGGAAAGCGCGCCAGTCGTCGCTCGCGTACCAGAAATTGTCGTCTGCCTTTTCAGCAGCCGCCGCCTTCTCGATATCGCCCATGCGCTCGCCAACGGCGACCAGCATCGACTGCAGCCAGGCGCCCTGAGCCTCGTCAATCAGCGCAGGCTGATCCTGGAACTGAGCGATGATCGGGTTCATTCCTTGCCTCCATCGCTCGGCGTGGCCGCAAGCGAATTTTCCATGTCCTTGGAGTCCTGGTCGTAGACCGATGGATTGCCGTACTTCTCGTCGAGCGCACGTTCGCGGGCGATCTGCCTGGCGATCTTCCGCCAGTCGCCGCCCGACATCTTCGCGATCTCGGTTTCCTTGGTGGACAGGCCGTTCTTGATCTTGAGGACCGCAGCCTGCGTTTCCTTCAGCGGATCAATCTGACCCTGGCCGGCGCCGATCCACTCGCACGCGCTGAACGCTTCGGCGTTGAGGCCTTCGTAGAAGCGCGGCACGTCGCGGCGCTTGAAGCATTCGAGTTCGTTGTAGTTGATCGCTTCCTCAAGCCAGAGGCGATAGACGAAGTTGGCCACCTTGTCGGCCACGATGCGCTTGAGCGACATCATCGTCTTGAAGGTCTCGCCGAGGGCAGCGCGGGCCGACGAGTAGTTGGTCTGCGTGAAGTCGCGCGACAACTGCTCGTAGGAGACATTCAGCGCGGCAGCGATGTAGCGCAGCAAGCTCTGCTCGAACTTGTCGCCCTGCGGGCTGTTCGCACCCGGATTTTGAATCTTGAGCTTCGTGCCGGGAGCAAAGATCGGAATCTTCGCGCCGTCCATATGCAGGTTCTTGGCGCCGCTCGCATACTCGGAGACGGCGTTCAGATATGCCATCATCCAGGTCGTGGTGGCGTTGCCGTCACCCGCGCCTCCACCCAGGGCGGCCGTCACATCCTGCGGTATTTCCGACTCGATCGAAGCCGCGTAGGTTGCTGCGACGACCGCCCTTTCCAATTCCGTTCTGCGGAAGTGCTTCGTCATCCGCATTTCACTGAGCGCCGTGACCATCGCCGCAACGCCGCGAGTCTGATCAGGCCGCAGTTCCTCGAACACATGATTGATGATCATGCGTCCCCACGACTTGCGGGCCGGAACGCGCTTCCAGGTCGGCGTCACGATGACGTTCCCGCGATAGTCTGCGGGATGACCGCTGCGGATGTAGTAGGCCTGCGGCGCGCCGAAGGAGTCGAGTTCGACACCCTTGCGCAAACGGCTGCCCTTGAACGGCTGAAAGATGCGGTCTTTCGGATCGGAAAGCCGCGCTGTGTCGATCATCTGGATTGCGCTGGCGTATGGACGCCCATCGTCAAACCATTCGGCCGACTGCAGCACTTCACCGCCCATCAAATGCACGCCCACGGAGAGGCGCACGATGTCGGTCAGTGTCTTGGTGCGACGGGCGTCAGGCCAGCACTGCGGGCTTTCGGCCCACAGGGTAAACTTGGTCTCGATTTCCTCCTGAGCCTCGGCTTCCCACTTCTCGTCTTCCTTGCCAAACAGGACTTTGGTTTCCGGCTTGGCGTTCAGAAGGAACAGGGTTCCGACGATGGAGTCTTTACGGATCGTGGCGCCGCCCGCGACATACGCGTCATTGCGAGCCGTATCGATCGAGCGGGCGTCCAGGTCGTCCTTGAGCGGTAGAAGATCAGCGTCAGCCGAGCGCAGCGGCGGCTGCCAGCCGGCGAGACGGCTCAGCTTGTCAGCACCGTCATAGGCGACACCGCCGCCCGCTGCCACCGCCGAG